>JAWWOL010000330.1:0-8172 GCA_033851695.1 Frankiales bacterium | reverse complement strand
GAAGCCGAGGGACTGGACAAGGCCCAGCCCGGAGGGCCACGCGTCCAGCCGCGCCCACGGGATGGCGAAGGACTCGCCCATCGAAGCCCGTACGGACCGGCGGTAGAGCGGGTCCGCGCAGTTGGGGGTGATCACGACGGCGTCCATGCCGAGCCCGGCGGCGCAACGGAAGACCACCCCCATGTTGGTCGGGTTGGCGACGTCCTCGAGCAGCACGACCCGACGGGCGGTCGCCAGGACGGACGCGACCGACAGCTCCGGCTTGCGTAGGTAGGACGACAGCGGCCCCGGATGCTCCCGATAGCCGGTGACCTCGCGCATCACCTCGCGCTCCATGACGTAGACCGGCTCCGGCCGGCCGGCCATGACCGGCTCGACCTGCGGCAGGTGGGCCGGCTCGGCCAGCACCGCCCGGACGACGTAGCCGGAGCGGATCGCCCGCTCGAGCACCAGCGCGCCCTCGCCGACGAACGCACCGAGCGGCTGCTCGACGGCGAGCCGCAGCGTCTGGTCCCGCATCCCGGCGAAGTCGGCCAGCCGCGGGTCCAGCGGGTCGGTGATCGCGATGAGGTTCGGCACAGCGTCGATGATCCCAGGCATGCCAGGATCGACGGATGCGCCGCCCCGAACCGCTCAAAGGCCTGCCGCGCGAGGTCGGCGTCCTGGTCGCGGTGGCCTTCGCCGTAGCGGTGGGCTTCGGCATCGTGGCGCCGGCAATCCCCGTGTTCGCCCGCAGCTTCGACGTCAGCCGCGGCGCTGCCGGGGCCGTGATCAGCGCGTTCGCCCTAGCCAGGCTGCTGTTCGCGCTGACCAGCGGCCGGCTCGTCGACCGGTTCGGCGAGCGACTGGTCATGGCCGTCGGGATCGGCATCGTCGCGGTCAGCAGCGCGCTGGCCGGTCTCGCGCAGTCGTACGCCCAGCTGTTGCTGCTCCGTGGCGCGGGTGGAGTCGGGTCGGCGATGTTCACGGTCTCGGCCTACTCCCTGCTGCTCCGCACGGTGCCGGCCGGGCAGCGCGGCAGGGCGAGCGGGGTGTTCTCCGGCGGGTTCCTGCTCGGTGGCATCACCGGGCCGGCGCTCGGTGGTCTGGTCACCGGCTGGAACATCCGGGCGCCATTCTTCGCCTACGCCGGCACCCTGGCCGTGGCCGGCAGCATCGGCCTGTTCGCCTTGCGCAGCACCGCTTTGCGCGACAGGGAGTCGGCCAGGGCACAGCAGCCGGTCGCCCTGGCCAAGGCGCTGCGCAACCGGTCCTACGTCGCCGCGCTGGCCGCCAACCTGGCCGACTCGTGGGCGGTGCTCGGCATCCGCAGCGCGCTGATCCCGCTGTTCGTGGGCGACATCCTGCACAAGTCGCCCGGCTGGACCGGGCTCGGGTTCGTCGTGGTGGCAGCGGTCAACGCGGCCACGCTGTTCCCCGCCGGGCGCTACGCCGACTCGTACGGGAGAAAGCCCGTCATGGTCGCCGGCTGCCTCGCCAGCGCCGCCGCCATCACGGTCCTCGCGGTGGTGCCGAACGCGGCCGGCTACCTCCTCGCCATGGCGGTGTTCGGCTTCGGCTCGGGCCTGCTCGACGTCGCACCGGCGGCCGTGGTGGGCGACGTCGCCGGTGGCAGGGGCGGCCGGGTCGTGGCCGCCTACCAGATGTCCGGCGACACCGGCGTCATCCTCGGCCCGCTGATCGCCGGGCATCTCGCCGACGTGGGGTCGCACGGCACGCACCCCTCGTACGCTCTCGCCTTCGGCGTGACAGCAGCGGTTCTCGCCTTCGCCGGCCTGGTCGCACTGACCGCGCCGGAGTCCCGGCAACGGACCGACACGGGCGAGGGCGCCGTTCTCAATCGAGCCGTCGAGCCGGCCGGGGACTAGGCTCGGATCATGACGTTCGTCCTGTGGTTGCACGTCCTTGCGGCAATCTTCGTGATCGGCCCGCTCACCGTCGCGATGAGCGCCGCGCCGGCCACGATCAAGCAGGGCGTCGAGGGACTCCCGCTGTTGCGCTGGTTCCACCGCACGACCCGGGTCTACGGTCTCGCCACCCTGGCGGTGATCGCGACCGGAGCCTGGATCGTGCCGCTGGACAAGAACGTCTCCTTCGCGACCGGCTGGCTCTCCGCCGCGATGGCGATGTTCATCGTGGCCGTCCTGCTGGTGCTGTTCTCGGCCCGCGAGCAGGGCAAGGCGGTCAAGAGCATCGAGGCCGGCAACGACGCGGCGGTCGAGGCCGGCCGGATGTCGGCGGTCGCCGGTATCACCGGCCTGCTGTGGGTAGGCATCCTCCTGCTGATGGTCTTCCAACCCGGTTCGCAGTGACCACGGTCCGACCCGTACCGTTGTGGTCGGACACTGAACCTTCGGAGGTACGCGGTGGGTAGCCAGCCAGGCGGCGGACACGAGACCCCGGTCATCGACTGGGTCGCTGTCTACGTCATGTTGATCGGCTGCATCGGGCTCGGCCTGGCGCTGCCGATGAAGTCGTGGTGGATCGGGATCGCCGGTGGTGTGGTGTTCCTCGTCGGGGCCGGGATCGCGCTGGCCTACGGCATCATGAACCACACCGAGGACTACGAGGTGAAGGCCAAGCCCCAAGAGCCGGTCCAGCCACCGACCCCGTCACAGCGGATCATCAGCGCCTAGCCGAGGCGGCCCTCCGCACGGCGGGCCGCCGAAAAGACCCTGCTGCCACGATGATCGACGCATGAAACCGACGCGATGGCGCCACGGTTGCCAGCGCCGAGGCGTAGCCTGCAGGGCGTGAACGCACCCCAGCGCGCTGCCCGTTCCCTCGCGGCGACCTCGGTCGGGCTGGCCGCCGGCACGCTAGCCCTGCTTGCCGTCGAGGCGGTCGTCGCCCGCACCCGTCCCTACCTCACTCCCGACAGCGCGCCGCCGATCGAGGGCACGTACGGCGACCCCGAGGACGTCCCGCTGCGGCTGGCGGTCGTGGGCGACTCCACGGCGGCCGGGGTCGGCGTCGAGCTCACCGAGGACACCGTCGGCGCCCAGGTCGCTGCCGCGATCGCCACTGACCGCCGGGTCATCCTGACCTGCGTCGCGATCGCCGGGTCCCGTACGGGAGACCTCGGTCCCCAGGTGTCCCGGGCACTGCTCGGCCGCCCCGACGTGGTGCTGATGCTCATCGGCGCCAACGACGCGACCCACGTGACGCCCCTCGCCCGGGTCCTCGCCCAGCAGGCGACCGCCGTGGCCCGGCTGCGTGCTGAAGGGGTCGCGGTCATCGTCGGCACCTGCCCGGACATGGGCGCCCGCAACTTCCTCCCACCGCTGCGCCAGCTCGTCGCCTGGCAGGGCCGCAGGGTTGCCCGCATCCAGGACCTCGCCGTACGCGAGGCCGACGGGGACGCCGTGCCGCTCGGCCTGATCTGCGGCCCGCAGTTCCGCGCCGACCCCGACTCGCTCTCGGAGGACGGCTTCCACCCATCGGCGTACGGCTACCGGCTGTGGACAGAGGCCCTGCTGCCGACGGTGCAGCGGGCGGTGCGGGTGCAGACCACCCGCTGACCCGTCAGTGGGCCGGGCAACGTACCCGCAGCTGCGTCACCAGGTCGCCGTCGCCCAGGATCCGCGCGGCCTCACCCTTGGGCAGCGACCCATCGAGGTCGAATCGGTGCAGGACGATCTCGCCGAGCACGAACACCGCCTCGGCGTCAGAGCCCAACGCCCGCAGGGCATCCGCGCCGACCACGGCCAGCTGGTCGCCGAGCAGCACGTCCTCGAACCGGCGGGGGAACCCGTGGGTGTCGCCGGCGACCAGGACCAGCTCGTGTACGAGGTGGTGCACGGCGTCAGCACGGGTGTCGAAGGGGGGCACCGACGCGGCCGCGAGGCGGGGCGCCCCGATGCTGCGCAGCCGCGACACCAACCGGCCCAGCTCCTGGGCGGCGAGCTGCTGCGCCGGCATGTCCACCCGCCGAGGCTACCGGCTCAGTCCTCGGCGCAGTCGAAGCAGTCCGGCTGTCCGCAGCCGTCGAACAGCGAGGTCCCGAGGATCTCGCGCATGTGGTCGAGGACGGCCCGATCGGGGTCCACCCACGGCGCAGGCGACTTCTCCACGCGGTCGCCCGCCCGAGGAGTCAGCCCCGCCCACTTGTTCATGTCTGGGGAATCGGCCAGGTGGCGCGGAGGGGACACCGCCGTACGGAACTACGCGAATCGGCCATTCGGCCCACAGCGGGGTGCACCGGATGGCCGCATCGGTGCCCCTGGAGGGACTCGAACCCTCACTGTGACCCTTTTAAGGGGCCTGTCTCTGCCGGTTGGACTACAGGGGCCCTACAGATAGCGCTTGCGAGGGAAGATAGCGTGCGCGCCTGCGACCCGGTCCAGGAAGAGCATCCCCGCGAGGTGGTCGAGCTCGTGCTGGAACGCCCGAGCCTCGAACGCGTCGGCCTCGTACGTCCTCACCTCCCCCGTCCCGGGAAGGCTGCCGCGGACCACCACCCGGCGGTATCTCGCCACGTCCCCGGTCAGGTCGGGGACGGACTGGCAGCCCTCGCGGCCGACCTTGGGCCCCTCGCCCGACACCAGCTCGGGATTGGCCAGCACGACCAGTCCGGCGTACGACCTGGCCTTGGGGTGACCGCTCACGTCGAGGCAGAAGACCCGCCGGCCGTCACCGACCTGGGGCGCGGCCAGGCCGACGCAGCCCGGGTGGGCGTACATCGTGGCGACCAGGTCGGCGGCCAGCTCGACCACCGAGGGGTCGCACGGGTCGACGTCGACGGACGGCCTGGACAACACCCGCTCGGGAGCCAGGACCACGTCGCGCACGGTCACAGCAGGTCCGGGTCAGCCGCCCGCACGGTGACCTCGACCCCCAGCTCGTCCGCGGCACCCGAGAGCGAGGCCCGCAGCGCCTCGATGTCGACCTCCGGCGGCACCTCGACATCGGCAACCACGACATAGAGATCGCCGGTGAGTCGGGTCGTCAGGTCGCTGACATTGCCGCCGTACGAGGCGATCACGCCCATCACCCGGGACACGATGCCCGGCCGGTCGGCGCCGTGGACAGAGACCACGTAGGGCGACCCGGTGCTGGTGTGACCCGGCTCCAGGGTCACCTCGCCGACGAACGCGGCCAGCCCGAGAGCACCGGTGACCGGCTCGAGCGCAGCCCGTACGGCATCCTCACCGGCCTCGACCGACACGATCAGCGACATCGCGAAGTGGCCGCCGAGAATCGTCATCGACGAGTCCTCGAGGTTGCCGCCGACCTCGGCCAGCGCGCCGGTCACCGCCGCGATGATGCCCGGCCGGTCGACCCCGATGACAGTGACCGCGAGCAGGCTCATGCGCGCTTGCGGGGAGCCCGCGTGGCAGCGGCCTTGGCCGGCGCCGCCTTGGCTGCGGTCAACCCCTCGGGTCCGGTCGACGCCGGCAGCTCAGATGCTTCGGCGAACGCCCGCCTGGGGTCGGCGAACGAGCCGAGCGAGACGATCTCGCGCCGGAAGAACAGCGCCAGGGTCCAGTCGGCCATGACCCGGGTCTTGCGGTTGAGGGTCGGGACCCGGGCCAGGTGGTAGGACCGGTGCATGAACCACGCGGCGAGGCCGGTCAGCTTGACGCCGTAGATCTCCGCGACGCCCTTGTGCAGGCCGAGGCTCGCCACCGACCCGGCGTAGGCGTGCCGGTAGGGCAGCAACGGCTCGCCGCGCAACGACCGGATCAGGTTGTCGGCGAGGTGCTTGGCCTGCCGTACGGCATGCTGCGCGCTCGGGCCGGTGGTCGCGTCGGCCTCCTCCTTGGTGAGGTCCGGCACCGCGGCGCTGTCACCGGCGGCCCAGGCCGAGTCGACCCCGTCGACGGTGAGCTCAGCGGTCGCCTTGAGCCGGCCCTTGTCGTCCAGCGGCAGGTCGGTCTGGCCGAGCACCGGGTTGGGCTTGACCCCAGCGGTCCACACGATCGTCTCGCAGTCGTACTCGGTGCCGTCGTCGAGCACGACGTGACCGTCGACCATCGACTCGACGCGGGTCTTCAGCTTGACCTCGACGCCACGTTGCTGGAGCTGGTCGATGGTGTAGCCGCCCATCTGCAGGCTCACCTCGGGCAGGATCCGGGTGGTCGCCTCGATCAGCACCCAGCGCATGTCCGAGGCCTCGAGCCCGCTGTAGAACCGGATCGCGTCGCGGGCCATGTCCTCGAGCTCGGCCAGGCACTCGATGCCGGCGTAACCGCCACCGATCACGGTGAAGGTCAGCGCCCGGCGGCGGATCTCACGGTCATGGGTGCTCGCCGCGATGTCCAGTCGGGTCAGCACGTGGTTGCGTAGGAAGATCGCCTCGGCCACGCTCTTGAACCCGATGCCCTGCTCGCGCAGCCCGGGGATCGGCAGGGTCCGCGCGATCGAGCCGGGCGCCATGACCAGGATGTCGTAGGCCAGCTCCCGGGCGTGGCCCTCGAGCGGCTGGAACGTCGCCGTCTTCCGGGCGTGATCGAGCGCGGAGATCCGTCCGGACAGGACCTGGCACTTCGGCAGCACCCGGCGCAGCGGGACCACCACGTGCCGGGGCTCGAGGTTGCCGGCCGCGGCCTCCGGCAGGAACGGCTGGTAGGTCATGTACGAGTTGGGCTCGACGATCGTCACGGTCGCCTCGCCCGGCTTGAGCTTGCGCTGCAGCCGCAGGGCGGTGTACATGCCGACGTAGCCACCGCCGACGATCAGGATGTGCGGACGTTGAGTGGTCGCCATGCGTCCGACCCTACCCAAGCCGATCAACGCGACTCCCTCCGCGTCACGGCGACAGCGGCGCCTTCGGCGGGAGGCCGGCGAGCATCCGCGCGCGGACGAGGACGGCGTCGAGCATCGGCGCGGTCAGCCTGCCGGTGAACGTGTTCTGCTGGCTGGGGTGAAAGCAGCCCACCACCGTCAGCCGGCCCAGCTCGACCTCGACGCCGTGCCCGAACCGCGGCCGGGGCACCGGCACGGCGTAGCCGAGCGAGCCGAGCACCGGCCACAACGCCTGCCAGGCGAACCCGCCCAGGACGACAATCGCGCGCAGCTCCGCCAGCAGCGAGAGCTCGCGGGCGAGCCACGGCCGGCAGGTGTCCCGCTCGGCGGGCGTCGGGGCGTTCAGCGGCGGTGCGCAGCGTACGGCCGCCATCATCCGGGCATCGATCAGCCGCTGCCCGTCACCGGCGGTCACCGAGGTCGGGAGTGCTGCCAGCCCGGCGCGGTGCAGGGCAGCGAACAGCCAGTCCCCGCTGCGGTCACCGGTGAAGACCCGGCCGGTCCGGTTGCCGCCGTGGGCTGCGGGCGCCAGGCCGAGGACGGCGATCGAGGCGTCCGCCGGCCCGAAGCCCGTGACCGGCCGGCCCCAGTAGTCCTCGCCGAGGAAGGACGCGCGCTTCACCGCGGCGACCTCCTCACGCCAGGCGACCAACCGGGGGCAGGCCCGGCAGACCGACAGGCAGGCGTCGTTGGTCGGCAGGTCGGGGGCCGCCCCGGCGAGGCGCTCCACGTCGCCGGACGAGCGGGCGACGGGCGTGTCCGGGCGGGCGCGTTCGCCCGGCCAGCCCGTGCCGGGGGCAACGACCAACGACGTCAGCCGATGCGGTCGGTCAGGAACGCCAGCGTGCGCTCCCAGGCCAGCGCCGCAGCCTCGGGCGCGTAGACCTCCGGTCGGGTGTCGTTGAAGAACGCGTGGTCGGTGCCTGGGTACTCGTACGCGGAGAACTCGCCGCCGGCGGACTCGATCGCCTTCTCGGCCGCGAGCACGGCGCCGCCGTTGATGCCCCCTTCGTGCTCGTCCGCGTGCATCAGCGCGGCCTTGTCCTGGTAGCGGCTCCAGGTCGGGCTCATCCGCTCCCACGGCACCGCCGGGTAGAAGCCGACGGTCGCCACGATGTCGTCGGACAGCGTGGCTGACCACAGGGCGAGGCTGCCGCCCAGGCAGAAACCGACGACGCCGATGCCCTGGCCGGCCGTCGACTCGTGCTGGGCGAGGTAGTCAGCCGCCGCCACGATCTCCTCGGCCACGTGGTCCATGGCGAGCCCCATCATCATCTTCTCGGCCTCGTTGGGCTCGCGGGTCTGCTTGCCGTGGTAGAGGTCCGGGGCCAGCGTGACGAACCCGGCGGCGGCCAGCCGCTCTGCCACGTCCTTGATGTGGTCGTTGAGGCCCCACCACTCCTGGATCAGCACCACGCCCGGACC
>JAWWOL010000325.1:0-7889 GCA_033851695.1 Frankiales bacterium | reverse complement strand
ACGACCCACGGAACGGCGGTGGTGGTCGTGCTGGTGGTTGTCGAGGCGCTGATCGGGCTTGCGGCGCTGCACCGGAGGACGCGCGGTCCCGCAGTCGCCGCAGGCTTCGTCCTTGCGCTGGTGATCTGGGTCATCGGTCAAGACCTCGGTCTGCTCTTCAGTGGCCAGGCCACCGATCCGAACACCGCCCCGCTCCTCGCCCTGATGGCGGTCGCAATCCTCGGCGCCGGCCGGGCCCCTGCCGTGGCCAGCGATCGTCGATCCTGGGCCTGGGAGGAAGCGTTCGGAAGCGCCTCACCAGCCCACTGACCACGCTCGATGCTCTCCTGCTGGACAGCCAGAAGGCATACGGCTAGCCGGAAAGCGGACTACCGGAGGGAGTGCTATGCGCTACACGGGACTGGGCAGGACGGATCTGACCGTGTCTGTCCTGGCTCTGGGCACCTGGGCCTTCGGAGGGGACTGGGGACCCTTCGACAAGGCGGACGCCGACAGCGCGATCGACAGCGCCTTGGAGAACGGCATCACGCTTTTCGACACGGCCCAGGGCTATGGATTTGGTGCTGCCGAGCAGGTGCTCGGCGAAAGTCTTTGGAAGCGGGTCCGTCGCGACGAGGTGATCGTCGCGACGAAGGGCGGCCTGCGCATGGACGGCACCACTCTGGTGCGTGACGCCAGCGCCTCGTGGCTGCGGGCAGGTGTCGAGGCGAGCCTGCGCAACCTGTCGACGGACTACATCGATCTGTACCAGGTGCACTGGCCGGATCCGGCGACGCCGGATGAGGAAACCGCAGCGGCCCTCAACCAGCTGGTTTCGGACGGCATGATCCGCCACGTCGGCGTTTCCAACTACGACGCCAAGCAGATCGAGGCGCTGAACCAGCACGTCCGCGTAGACACTCTCCAGCCGCCCTATCACATGTTCCGGCGCGACATCGAAGCCGAGATCCTGCCCTATACGGCCGCCAACGACATCGGGGTGCTTGCCTATGGCCCGCTCGCCCACGGGTTGCTGGCCGGGCGCATGACGCCGGAGACGACCTTTCCGCCGGACGACTGGCGCAGTCACAGCCGCGACTTCGGTGGTGAGACGTTCCGTCGCAACCTCGACGTGGTCGCCCGGCTCAGCGACCTCGCCGCCGAGCGCAGCACCCCGCTCCCGCAGCTTGCGGTGGCGTGGACTGTCAGCAATCCCGCCGTCGACGTCGCGATCGTCGGCGCCCGCCGGGCGTCGCAGCTTGAGGCGCTCACACCCGCCGCCGACGTCGAGCTCTCCGCCGACGAGGTTGAGGCCATCAACACGATTCTCACAGATGCGGCGCCGGTCAGCGGCCCCGCCCCAGAAGGGATGTAACCCGCCATGGCCAAGATTGCGTTTCTCGGTCTCGGAAACATGGGGACACCCATGGCCAACCGGCTGATCAGCGCCGGGCACGACCTCACCGTCTGGAACCGCACCGCCGGACGCACCCAGCAGCTGGCCCAGGCCGGAGTCCACGTGGCACCGACCCCGGCCGGCGCAGCCGCCGGCGTCGAGTTCGCGATCACCATGCTCGCGACGCCCGAAGCCCTCGATGACGTGCTGTTCGGGACGGACGGGCTCGCCGGCGCTCTCTCCTCCGGTCAGACCCTGATTGACATGTCAACGGTCGGACCCGACGCGTTCCGATCGGCCGCCGCCCGCCTGCCGGCGGGGGTGGCGGCGATCGACGCGCCCGTCAGGGGCAGCATCCCGGAGGCCACCGATGGCCGGCTCCACATCTACGTCGGCGCGACCGACGAGGACTTCGAGCGGGCACGGTCCATCCTGGAGATCTTCGGCGACGTACACCACGTCGGTGGTGGCGGCTCCGGCGCCGCGATGAAGCTCGTGGTCAACACCACCCTGACGGCGTCCATCGTGGCCCTGGGTGAGGCCCTCGCGCTCGGGCGCGCTCTGGGTCTCCAGCAGGGCCCGGTGCTCGATGTCCTCGCGGATTCACCGATCGGTACGACAGTGCGGGCCAAGCGGGCGAACGTGGAGTCCGGGCACTACCCGCCGAACTTCAAGGTCTCTCTCGCCGCCAAGGACATGCGTCTCGCGGTCGACGCCGCCGAAGGGGCCGGCGTCGAGCTGGAGACCGCCAAGTCCGTCAGTCATTGGCTGAACCAGGCCGGTCAGCAGGGCGCGGCAGATCTTGACTTCTCGGCGGTCGTCGCCACGATCCTCGGCGAGTCGCCGCAGGCCTAGCGGCGCAGGCGCCGCCTACTCGCGAGGGCCCGCGTCCGGTCGCCCGGCCCAGGACGGGATCGGCAGCTCGCAGGACACCGTCGTGCCACCGCCCGCCGGGCTGTGCATGGACAAGGTCCCGCCCAGGGCGTCGATCCGGTCCTTCAGCCCGACCAGCCCTGAGCCCCCGAGCGGGTCGGCGCCGCCGACGCCGTCGTCACGCACGCACAACCGGAGCGTGCCGTCGGAGGCTTCGGCGTCCACCTCCACCAGCGAGGCGCGGGCATGCTTCGCCGCGTTGGTAAGGAGCTCCGAGACGACGTAGTAGGCGCCCACCTCGACGGGCTCGGGGAGCCGGCCGCCGATCTGGACGTGGATGCGCACAGGGACGGCCGACCGCCGGCCGAGTGCACGCAGCGCGGGCCGCAGCCCTGCCCTGGACAGGATGGCCGGATGTATCCCATGGCAGATCTCGCGCAGCTCATCGATCACGCTGACAAGCTCCGCGCCTACGTCCGTGAGCTCGGTACGGATCTCGTCGCTCTCGTGTGGTGCCGCCACCATGCGCAACCTGAATGCCAGCGCGAGAAGGCGTTGCTGCGCCCCGTCGTGCAGGTCCCGCTCGATCCGCCGGCGGGCCTCATCGGAGGCAGCCACGATCCGCGCTCGGGAGGTCATGAGCTCGGCGCGGTTCTGTGCATTCGCGACCGCGGTGGCGACCAGGTCGGTGAACGCGCCCATCCGCTGCTCGGTGTCGAGTGGCAGCGGCCCCTGCTCGGACCCGACGGCGATCATGCCCCACAGCCGGCCGTTGACATGGACGGGCACGGCGACCGCCGACGTCAGTCCCTCCTGGAGATAGGGCTCCCCGCCCGGGACATCGTGGTAGTCATCGACACGGGCGGCCTGACCGGTACGCAGGACGGTCGCTGTCAGCCCGGTCGGCGGATAGCCCTCCCAGGCCTGCCCGACCCGAACGTGGGGGCCGCTCGTGCCTTCGTTGGCGACGAGCGTTGCGGTTCCGTCCAGCTCGTACCTGATCATCCTGGCGGTGCCACTACCGAAATGGTGGAGAGCCTCCCTGGTCGCGGCCGCGAGCACTGCTTCGGGCGGTTCACCCCGCGCGATGAGCATGGCGAGGCGCCGCAGCGCTGCCTGGGTGTCTGCGACCTCGAGCAGTTTCTGGTGGGACTGGGCGTTGGCGATCGCTGTCGCGGCGAGTTCGGTGAAGTCCGCCACGCGGTGAGCGGTGTCGAACGGAAACGGCCCCCGCCTCGTCAGGACCGCTATCACGCCCCACAGCCGGCCTTCGACGATGATCGGGCTCGCCACCATCGACCGGATCCCCAGCCGGCGCAGGCCGACGGCGGCCGGGTCCGACAGGCTCTTCCAGGTGTCCTCGTCGACCCGGGCTGAGCGGCTGGTACGCCACACCATGGCGGGGGCCAGATAGTCCTGGAGCTGCACCCGCGTGCCGACCTGCAGGTTGATCGGTTCTTCACCGGCACAGCCGACGACGATGACCGCAGTCCCATCCGGCTCGAAGCGGCCCAGTCCGGCGGTGTCCGCACGGAACAATCGGCGGATCTCCACCGAGATCGCGGTGAACACCTCGGCCGGCCGAGCGCCGCTGGCCACCAGCGTGGCCACGCGCCGCAGCGCGGCCTGCTCATCGGCAAGCTGAGCCAACCGGCTGCGGTCGGGCGGATCATGGGGCGGCCCCGTGTCGGCGTCATGGGCCACCGCGGCGCCTGCCTCTGGCGCGTTCACAGGTTGACGGTAGCCCGATGCCCGGCAGCCCACAAGGCTGTGAGCCGCGGCCCCGGAGCGCCTCGGCCGCTCGCGCGACGGACCGGCGTATTCCTGCTGGCGGGTAGTGGATCTGGGCGCTGGCAGCGACGACACGAGCGGTCCTTGACGCCATCGTGGAGTACATAGAAACAGGGCTCCGGAGACGCCGGAGACCTGAAGCCAGAGGAAGAACCATGATGCAGACCCAGCTCGTGAAGCCCAGACAGCGTGGCCCCCAGAAGCCCTCCACGTTCGAGGCAGTCCGGGCCGAGGCGCTGTTCATGTCCAGCCTGCAGTCCTCCGAGTCGCCCGCCCCTGACCAGGTCTTCCGGGCCGTCGCGACGACCATCCGGCGTCTAGGTATCCGTGGCTGCACTGCCGCGATGGCCCGCGAGTTCGGAGACCACCCCGACACAGCGCCGGCGCGAATGACCTGGGCGCTGGCGACGATCCGGACCACGTACCCCAGACGGCAAGCCCGCCGCATGCTCGGCGAGCACCGGCTCTCGCGGGCCGCGGCCCGACCCTAGACACCTCGACACCATGAGGCGAGCTGACAATGCGAAGAGCCCCTGACCTGAACAACAGGTCAGAGGCTCTTTGTCGATGTGTCCGAGGGGGGACTTGAACCCCCACGCCCGTTAAAGGGCACTAGCACCTCAAGCTAGCGCGTCTGCCATTCCGCCACTCGGACGCGGCACACCGTACGGGTCACCCCGTCGGCGCTGGACAACGATACAACATCGGCAGAGCGCTCCCGACGTGCACGCAACCGGCCGCCCACGCAGCGGTATAGCCTCGGATCAAGCTCGCCACCGACGCCGAGGAGTGCCCCGTGACCGCAGCGCCGACCAGTGCCGAGGACGAGGTCGTCGAGATCTGCCGGGACCTGATCCGGATCGACTCGTCCAACCCGACGAGCAACGAGCGCCGGGCGGCCGAGTACGTCGCGGGCAAGCTCGCCGAGGTCGGCCTCGTGCCCGAGATCATCGAGTCCGCTCCCGGCCGCGCCAGCGTCATCACCCGCATGGAGGGCGCCGACCCGAGCCGGGCTGCGCTGCTCATCCACGGCCACCTCGACGTGGTGCCCGCGGTGCCGAGCGAGTGGTCCGTCGACCCCTTCGGCGGTGAGATCGTCGACGACATGCTCTGGGGCCGCGGCGCGGTCGACATGAAGGACATGGACGCGATGATCCTGTCCGTCGTACGCAACCTCGCCCGTACGGGGCAGAAGCCTCCGCGCGACGTGGTCCTGGCCTTCCTCGCGGACGAGGAGGCCGGCGGCGGCAAGGGCGCGCACTACCTGGTCGACAACCGGCCCGACCTGTTCGAGGGCTGCACCGAGGCGGTCAGCGAGGTCGGCGGCTTCAGCGTCACCGTGGCAGAGAACCAGCGCCTCTACCTGATCCAGACCGCCGAGAAGGGCATGGCCTGGATGCGCCTCACCGCCCGCGGCCGGGCCGGCCACGGGAGCTTCATCAATGACGACAACGCGGTCACGGCGCTGGCCGAGGCGGTCACCCGGATCGGCCGGCACACGTTCCCGCTGCAGGTCACCCCGACGGTGCGGCGGTTCCTCGACGAGCTCGGCGACACGCTGCACGTGCAGCTCGACGCCGATGACATCGAGGACGCGGTGACCAAGCTCGGCTCGATCGCCCGGATCATCGGCGCGACGCTGAGGCACACGGCCAACCCGACGATGCTCGAGGCCGGCAACAAGGTCAACGTGATCCCGCGCGTCGCCTCCGCCAGCGTCGACGGGCGGTTCCTGCCGGGTCTCGAGGAGGACTTCTTCGCCCAGCTCGACGAGCTGCTCGGCCCGGACATCCAGCGCGAGTTCATCCACCACGACATCGCGGTCGAGACCGAGTGGGAGGGCGCCCTCGTCGATGCGATGAGCGCAGCCATCAAGTCAGAGGACCCACAGGGCCGGCCGGTCCCGTACACCCTCTCCGGAGGTACGGATGCGAAGTCCTTTTCCTTGCTGGGCATGAAATGTTACGGCTTCTCACCGCTGCGGCTGCCGGCCGACCTGGACTTCGCCGGCATGTTCCACGGTGTCGACGAGCGGGTCCCGCTGGAGTCGCTGAAGTTCGGCGCCCGGGTGCTGGACCGGTTCCTCGCCGACAGCTAGCGTCTCGCCGACCCGAGGTCAGACCGGCTGCACGGACAGGGTGCTCCTGGTCCGGATGATCTTGCGCTTGAGGGTCACCCGGCGGCTGCCGTCAGGGAACAACCGGGTGCGGTCGAGCTCCCAGTGGCCATACTCCGCGTGGTCGGTGAGCAGGCGCAACGCCGCGCCGCGCGATGTGTCGCGCGGGATGAACACCCGCTGGTACTCGAACTCCACGGCTCCAGTTTGCCTGAACCCTCACTGTTGTTCACGCAGCAGCCCGGCCAGTCTCGTACGGCGGGGGCGGGCACCCACCTGCGCCACCGCACGGCTCAGCGCGGGGCCGGCCGCGTGGACGACGGAAAGGTGCTTCGCCGCCCGGGTCAGCGCCGTGTAGACCAGCGGTCTCGAGAGCATGCCGACGCCCTCGGGCGGCAGGACGACCACGACCGCCGGCCACTCGGACCCCTGCGCCCGATGGACGGTGATGGCCCAGCCGTGCCGCAGGTCCGCCAGGACGCTCGCCGGGATCGCGACCGGTCCCTGCCCGGTGAAGGACACGACGAGCTGCCCCTCGGTCACCGCGGTGACCACCCCGATCTCCCCGTTGGCGAAACCCTCGTCGAGGTGGTTGGCGGTGGCGACGATGCGGTCGCCGACGTCGAACCCGCCCACCGTCCCCGTACCAGGGTTCAGCCTTGCCTTGAGCGCCGCGTTGAGGGCGGCCGTGCCGGCGGGTCCGCGGTGGACCGGCGTGACCACCTGGATGTCCTCACCCGCGATGCCCAGAGCCCGGGGGATCGAGTCGGTGACCAGCTGCACGGTCCGGTGCGCGGCCTCCTCGGAGCCCTTCGCCGGCACCACCACGACCTCGCGGGTCGGGTCGTCGACGGGGGGCAGGACGCCGCCTCGTACGGCGATCGCGAGCCGGGCGATGGTGCCGCCCTCTGCCTGGCGGTGCAGCGTCGTGAGCTCGGTGACCGGTACGGCGGCCGAGTCGAGGATGTCGCCCAGGACCCGGCCCGCCCCGATCGACGGCAGCTGCGCCGGGTCGCCCACGAACATCAGTCGGGCGCCGTCCGGCACGGCCTCGAGCAGGGCCGCGGCGAGCTCGGCGTCGAGCATCGAGGCCTCGTCCACCACGATGATGTCGGCGTCCAGCGGCCACTCCTCGCCGCGGGCGAAGGTCCCGGTCGTGCCCTGGGCGCCGAGCAGCCGGTGGATGGTTACCGCGGTCTCGCCGGTCAGCTCCTCGAGCCGCTTGGCGGCCCGGCCGGTGGGCGCGGCGAGCGCGATCCGCTGGTTGCGGAGCTTGGCCAGCGCCACCACGGCCGCGACCGTACGGCTCTTGCCGGTGCCCGGGCCACCGGTCAGCACGCTGACCCCGTGCTGGGACATCGCCGTGACGGCTGCCGCCTGGGCGGGGTCGAGGTCGGCGACCACCGGCTTGACACCCTCGGGCAGGCAGAGCGGCTTGGCCAGCGTGGTCAGCCGGGCGAGTCCCTCGGCCACCGCCTCCTCGGCGATGGCGTAGCGGGGGAGCGCGGCCACCATCGGCACAGGGGTCTCGTCGTCGGCCGGCTCGTGGCCCGGCTCTGGCAGCACGACGATGAGCGCATCGGAGTCCGCGGCCTCGAGGGCACCGTCCGGGTCCGGAACGTCCAGCCCGGCCAGGCTCGACCGCATGATGTCGACGGGTACGACGGTGTGGCCGTCGCGGGCCGCCCGGTGCAGCAGGTGGACGCACAGTGCCCGTCCGCGGCGGGGGTCGTC
>JAWWOL010000516.1:0-12742 GCA_033851695.1 Frankiales bacterium | reverse complement strand
CCACCCGGACGGTACGGTGTCGTCGCCGGCCGGCCAGCACACTCTGGTCGCCACAGGCTGAGAGGACTGTCATGACCAGCGCCGAGGATGCCCGCGTGCGTCCCGACACCGCGTCCGCCGACCGCGCGGCGATTCCCACCAGCCGGCTCGCCGCGTGGGTCGCTGCTGCGCCGCCGGCTCTGTGCGCGGCGCTTGCCGGGCTCACGGCGGTGGCCGCAGTGTGCATGCTGGCCGGTGCCTTCCGGCCGGCCACCGTGCTGCCGCTGGGGCTGATCGCCGCCGCCGCGATGGCGTGGGTGGTGCTGCGCCGGCTGCCCCCGACCCCGACCCGCACCCTGCTGCCCAACCTGCTGGCGGTGGCCGGGGTGGTGGCCACGGTGGCCTTCAACCTGAAGTACTCCGCCCAGGAGATCTGGGTCTTCCGGGACCCGTCGACCTACGCGCTGACCGGTGAATGGCTGGCGCACCACGCGAGTGTGTGGATCCACACCCAGCCCCAGGTGTTCGGCACCGTGCCTGGCCTCAGCGACGGCTCGCTCGGCTTCGGGGACCTCAAGCCCGGGCTGGTCCAGTCGCAGTACCCCGACGCGGCCCCGATGCTGATCGCGATGGGCGGTTGGGTCAGCGACGCGACCCTGCTGCGGGTGGCGCCGCTGATCGGTGGGGTCGCGCTGCTCGGCTTCTACGCCCTGGCCCGGTCGGTGGTCCGGGAGTGGTGGGCGCTGGGGGCTACGGCGCTGCTGGCCATCTCGATGCCGATGATCAACTTCAGCCGTGCGGTCTACAGCGAGCCGATCACGATGGTGTTCCTGCTCGGCGGCCTGGCACTGCTGTTCGCCTGCGACGACCCTGAGCGCAACGGTGGTTGGGTCCTTCACCTGGTGACCGGCATGGTGTTCGGGGCGACCGAGATCGCCCGCGTGGACGGCGGCCTCTACTTCGTCGCCGTCGCCGGCTACGGGGTGATGCGGCTCGCCAGGTCGACCTCGCGCCGCACTGCGATCCTCGAGGTGGCGTCGATGGTCGCGGGCTGGGCCGCGCTGTTCGGCCTGGGCGCTGGCATGACGCACGAGCTCAGCCCGATCTACTGGGCGGCGCACGGCAAGGAGGCCGTCGGTCTGCTGGCGCCGGGGATCGGGGTCGCGCTCGTCGGGGTCGTCGTGGTCTGGCTGGCCTGGTCCGCCCCCGAACGACGCCGGCGTGCACTGGCCCTGGTGCCCCGTACAGCGTGGGCTGTTGCCGGGCTGATCGTCCTGGCGGCGGCGGTCGGCGCCAGCCGCCCGTTGTGGCTGACGTCGCACCACAAGATCAACGCCGGCTTCACGGCCTACGTGGCCAACATGCAGAAGGTCAACCACTACGCCATCGACGGAACGCGGGACTACGCCGAGAGCTCGCTGACCTGGATTGCCTGGTACTACGGCATCGTCGTGGTCATCGCCGGTGTCGCCGGGGCCGCGTGGCTGGTGCTGCGGTTCGGCCGGTCCGGGCGCCCGGCACTGCTCGGCTTCCTCCTGGTGTTCCTCGGCTCGTCGGTGCTGTTCCTGGCCTACCCCAACATCTCGCCCGACCAGATCTGGGTGATGCGGCGCTACCTGCCGATCGTGCTGCCCGGCTTCGTGATCGCCGCGGCCTATGTCGGGTGGCGGCTGACCCGGTTCGGGCGGGCTGCCCAGGCCGTGGTCGCCGTGCTGGCCGTGGTCAGCTTCGGGCTCGCCGCCAGCACCTCGAGCAACCTGGCCAGGGTCAGGGACGCCGTGCCCGAGCTGGCCGAGGTCGAGAACATCTGCGCCAACCTGCCGGCCAACGCGGCGGTGCTGGTCGTCGGCGGCCTCACCCAGCCCTACACGATGACCGTGCGGTCCTACTGCCGCGTCCCGGTGGCCCAGATGCCCGCGCCGACCGCTGCCACCCTGGCCGCCGTACGCAACACCGCTGCCGCGCATGGCAAGACCCTGATGGTGCTGGCGGACTCCGTCGACGAGCTCCCGGCCGGCGCGGA
This sequence comes from Frankiales bacterium, assembly GCA_033851695.1. Classification (GTDB taxonomy): domain Bacteria; phylum Actinomycetota; class Actinomycetes; order JAWWOL01; family JAWWOL01; genus JAWWOL01. Next base: position 10,740 of record JAWWOL010000516.1, on the reverse strand, counting down.
CGGCAAGCGGCCGACCGGCGATACCGTCCAGCCGGTCTCCACGCTCACCTTCGAGCAGTGGAACACCACGATCGGACAGCCGGCGCACGCGTCCAGCCATCCGAAGCGGTCGATGTACCTCGTCGCGGTCGCCCCCGACGGCACCGTGTCGACGCCCAAGGGTCAGCACACCCTGCCCGGCGCCGCAGGCTGACCCGGCGGGCTGCGGTCAGCTCGGGGTGGTCGCGGTCACGGAGTATTCCTGGGCGCCGAACAGCACGTCGTTGAGCTTGCTCAGTGCCGTGTTGACGGTCGCCGCCCAGGCGGGCGCGTCGGCGTCGTTGACCAGTGGCAGGTGGTAGTCGCGCGCCGGCTCGTAGAACGCCAGACGTACGTCCCGGAACCCGGCGCCTTCGCACAGGAAGCTGAGCAGCGACGGGTGCAGGGGCCGGACGTGGGTCGGATCGAGGATGTAGCTGTTGCCGAGCACGATGAGCGACGCGGGGTTGGGCGTCTCGGCGATGAAGATGCCGCCCGGCTTGAGCCGGCTGACCGAGAGCTCGAGCAGCTTGATCAGCGGGTCCAGCTCGAGGTGCTCGACCAGGTGGGTGGCGATGATCGCGCCGATCGACCCGGGCGGCTGGCTCTCGAGGTAGTCGAGGCCGTCCTGCAGGCGCACGTCGAGGCCCTGGTCGCGGGCCTCGGCCACCATGGACGGGTCGGTGTCGATGCCGACCGCCGCCACCCCCCGCTCGGCCAGCAGCCCGACCAGCTCGGCCCGGCCGCAGCCGATGTCGACCACCGGGGCATGGTCGGCCAGCACGTCCGCATAGCGCTTCTCGAGGTTGGCCAGCACGACCGCCGGGTCGCCGCGGAAGCGCCGTTCGAAGCCCACGTAGTCGAACGACGCGGAGGTCGGGCCGGCGGTGGCAGGTGTCCCGGCGGCGGGGGAGGCAGGCCCGGCCGGACGGGTGCTGTCCGAGGTGAGCGTGCGCAGCCGGCGGTCGAGGCCGTTGACCCGCTCCCGCAGCTCGGCCAGCCGGACGCCGGCCCCCTCGAGGCCGGTGGCCGGCGCGATGGCCATGCCGAGCCCTTCGAGCTGCTCGACGACGGAGAGCACCTGACCCTTGAGCAGCTCGAGGTTGACGCTGGCGGCGTGGGTCTCGAGCCGGATCGTCTCCTCCTCGATCCGCCGGGACTGCATCGCCTGCAGCTGCTGCTCGAGCTGGGCGATCCGGTGCAGGGCGTGGTCGGTCGCCTCGATGTTGGGCTGGATGACCGGTCGCACCCCGCGGGCGATGATCCGGCGAGCCTCGCGCTTGCCCCTGCTCGCCAGCCGGTCGGCCAGGCGGCGCTGGGACGAGGCGGCCAGCGGCGGCACGGCTGCCACCACCGGGGCCGGCGTCAGCCGGTCGGTGTGCTCACGCCCGAGGTCCGCGGGGAGTGCCACCGGATCTCCTGTCAGTCGGATGCCATGATCGTACGGTCTCGGGACGGTCAGGTCGCCGCGGTCAACCTATCCGCAGCGTCGGCCAGTCGGCTGCGAACGTGCGCGTCGGTCGGCGTGCCGAGCAGCCGCAGGGCCAGCTCGACGGTCGGCAGCGGCGGGGCGGGCCGCGGGGGAGTCTCGGGCCACAGACCGAGCCGGTCGACCAGCGCCAGCGCCGCCCGCTCGGCGTCGAGGCCTTCGACCCGCCGGTAGCCGCGCCACGACAGCCGCGACGCCTCCACCGGGCCGGCGGTCAGGGCCACGGCCGCAGCCCGGCGGCCCTTGGCGGTCTCGGCGACCAGCACCTCGTCCGGCGCGAGGGCGCCCACGGCTGCAGCCGTCGCGGCGTTGGTGACGGACGGCGCCCCCCAGGCGAGCGCCCGGATCAGCCAACCGGGCTCGGTGACGATGACGGCGGCCGCGGCGCCCAGCGCGGTCTCGACCAGGTCGGCCTCGATCGGCTTGAGCGCAGCCGGCGGCCCGAAGACCCAGCCGGTCGGCAGCCGCTCGAGCAGCGCGTCCGGCGGCAGGCCCCGCCCGTGCCGCAGCCGCTCGCGCACGAACGGCGACATCGGCCGGCGACTGCCGAGGTGCCGCCCGGTCGGCGCGCGCAGCCCCCGGGCACCGGCGGCCGCAACCACGGTCGGGTCGTCGGAGAGGATCACCGTCGCGGTACGGAAGGCCTCGGTGGTGAGGTCCTCGGCCTGGGCCCACAGGGCGACGCGCACGCCGGCGGGGGCGAGGTGAAGCCCCTCGGGCGTGGCCAGGATCGCCGTCGGCCGGCCGGCGGCCGGGTCCAGCGTCGCGGGCAGGCACCACTCGTGCAGCGCGACGAGCAGCGGCAGCGCGCCCTCCGGCGGCCTGCGGGTGAGCGCCAGCCCGAGCAGCGGCAGCACCGGCTCGGCGGGAGGGAGGTCGGTCATCCGGCGAGCAGCTTTTCGACCACCGGTCGCCATGACATGCCGGCGACCCGGTCGTGCCCGGCCGCGCCCATGCGCGCCGCGAGCTCGGGGTCGGCCGCGAGCTTGTCGACCGCCGCGCCGATCGCCTCGGGGGTGCCGTCGGTGATGAACCCGTTGACCCCGTCCTCGACCCACTCGAGCACCCCGCCGGAGTCCTTGGCCGTGATCACCGGCTTGCCGGCCTTGAACGCCTGCAGCGTCACGTAGCCGTAGTCCTCGTCCGCCGGGGGATAGACGACCGCCAGGCAGCCGGCGTAGAGCTCGACCAGCCGCTCGTCGCTGACGAACCCGGCCAGCTCGAGCCGCTCGCCGACGCCCGCCCGGGTCGCGAGGGCGCCGAGCTCGTCGAGCATCGACCCGCGGCCGGCCACGATGCCGCGTACGGAGGGGTCGCAGTGGGCGAGCGCCTCGACCGTGAGCTGCGGGCGCTTGTTGTTCTCCAGCCGGGTCGGGCTGAACACGTAGTCGCCGTACGGGCCCTCGTGCAGCTGGTCGTGCAGCGGCGCAGGGTGGTAGAGCGGCGTGCTCGACAGGCCGTTGAACCGCGCCAGCCGATCGGTCACGACCTGCGAGATGGTGAAGATGCTCGAGTGCTCCTCGAGCGCCCGGTTGTCCCACTCGCTCAGCAACCGCTGGGTCTCGAGCGAGATGTCGTCGTAGCCGAAGTCGGACCAGGCGGCGTCGGCGGCGTCGTAGGCGCCCCGGTGCTGGTGGGTGAGCCAGCTCACCTTGCGCGGGTGGTTGGCGTAGTAGGAGGGGAAGTTGGTCGTGATCACCAGGTCGCAGTCGAGCGGGACCATGCGCCAGGCCAGGGGTGCGTCGAACAGCCGCCCCTTCTCCCAGCCGACCGGGATCCGGACCAGCTCGGCCCGGTGACCCTCGGTCCGCAGCGCGGCCACGAGATTCTCCTGCAGCAGCTCGGCGCCGCCCCGTACGAACGGCACTTGCGCGCCGCAGACGATCACGTCCACGTGTCGACCTCTCTTCCCCGCCCATGCCCTCGGTTACCGGAGCACGGACCGTGGGGCCGTACTATATCGGTGGCGGGTGTGAGCTTTGGTGAGCACCGCCTTGCGGTCGTCGTTCCCGGGCCGCCGTCCTTGCCGCCGAGCAGAGGGACCTCTTTGTCCACCCAGACCCCGATCCGCCCCGCGGCTGACGAGCCGAACAGCCACGTCCACGGTGAGGCCTGGGTGGAGCAGCTGCCGATGCAGCGGGTGCACTCCCAGCAGAGCTTCTTCCGCGGGTTCGGCGGAACGGTCAAGGAGATCTGGCAGTACCGCCAGCTGCTCGGTCAGCTGACCCGCAAAGAGCTGAAGGTCAAATACAAGGACAGCGTGCTGGGCTTCCTCTGGACGCTGATCCGCCCCCTGCTCCAGCTGCTCGTCTACAGCATCGCGGTGGGTGGCTTCCTCGGGAACAGCAAGTCCATCCCCGAGTTCGGCGTCTACCTGTTCACCGGCCTGCTCTGCTGGACCTTCTTCACCGACATCATCGGCGGCTGCACCGGCTCGATCGTCAGCAACTCCGGCCTGGTCAAGAAGGTCTACTTCCCGCGCGAGATGTTTCCGCTGTCGGTGGTGGGTGCCGCGGCGATTAACTTCCTGCTGCAGTGCCTGGTGCTCATCGCGGCCTACGCCTGGAACCGGCAATGGCCACACCCGGACAACTTCCTGCTGATCCCGCTGGCCCTGCTCGTGGTGGTCCTGTTCGGCACGGCGCTGGGGCTGATCCTCGCGGCGTCCAACGTCTACCTCCGCGACATCCAGTACCTCGTCGAGGTCGCCCTGCTGTTCTGGTTCTGGATGACCCCGATCGTCTATGCCTGGACCAACGTCAAGGACAAGCTGATCGGTCAGTACAACTGGCTGCTGCAGATCTACCTGGCCAACCCCATGTGTGACGTCGTGCTCGCGTTCCAGAAGGCGCTGTGGCCCGGTGGCCGGCTGACGATCTACAACAAGGACGCGCAGGGCCAACTCGTGGCCGTCCACGGCAGCGCGCACATCTACACCGGCAACCTCTACGGCCGGCTCGGCATCCTGATCGGGGTCTGCCTGGTCCTGCTCTGGCTGGCCCAGCGGATCTTCGCCCGTGCCCAGGGCAACTTCGCGCAGGAGCTCTGAGATGAGCACACCGATCGTCCGCGTCTCCGACGTGTCCAAGAAGTTCAACATCCACAAGGACAAGAACCTCAAGGAGCGGGTGGTCAACGCCGGTCGCTCCCGCAAGCACGCCGAGGAGTTCTGGGCGCTCAGGGACATCTCGTTCGAGCTCGAGGCCGGCAAGACCCTCGGCCTGATCGGCCACAACGGCTCCGGCAAGTCCACCCTGCTCAAGATCATCGGCGGGATCCTGACGCCCAACACCGGCTACGTCGAGCGGCGCGGCCGGCTGGCGGCGCTGCTCGAGCTCGGCGCCGGCTTCCACGGCGACCTGACCGGGCGCGAGAACGTCTACCTCAACGCCTCGATCCTCGGCCTGAGCCGCAAGCAGACCGAGATGTACTTCGACGAGATCGTCGACTTCTCCGGCATCGAGCAGTTCATCGACACCCAGGTCAAGTTCTACTCCAGCGGCATGTACGTCCGGCTGGCGTTCTCGGTCGCGGTCCACGTCGACCCCGAGATCCTGCTGATCGACGAGGTCCTCGCGGTCGGCGACGAGCCGTTCCAGAAGAAGTGTCTCGACAAGATCCGAGCCTTCCAGCGCGACGGCCGGACGATCGTGTTCGTGACCCACGGCCTGGACGTCGTCCGCGCCCTGTGCGACCGGGCGATCATGCTCGACAAGGGCACGATGGCCATCGACGGCACCCCGACCGACGTGCTGCGGGCCTTCCGCGACCAGTACAGCGTCGAGGCCGCGCCCGAGGCTGAGCGCGGCGACAAGCGGATCGAGATCGGTGAGGTGCTCGTCCAGGACGCGGCCGGCGTCGAGCGCAACCGGTTCGTCCCCGGCGACAACCTGGTCATCGACATCGAGCTCGAGGCACACGAGCAGACCGACGACTGGAACGTCGGGATCGCGATCTTCAACAAGGACGACATCCTGGTCTACGGGACCAACACCCACGTCCAGCTGATGACGCTCGCGCCGTTCGCCCCCGGCCGCAAGCACGTCCGGTTCGCCTTCGACGACATCGCCCTGACGGAGAGCCAGTACTACTGCACCGTTGCGGTGCACCCGACCAACGGCCCGGAATACCACCGGCTCGAGCGCAAGGCCGCGTTCCGCGTCTACACGGCGTCGCACGACGAGGGCCTGCTCTACCTGACCCCCAAGATCGAGGTGCTGGACACGTGAGCGACAGTCCCGAGACCGTCCTACGCGAGGGCCGCATCGGCCTCGTACCAGCCCGCTTCGGTGAGGGCATGGTGGGCGGCGCCGAGATCGTCCTGCACCAGATGGCCAAGCGGCTGCAGGACCGTGGCTGGGACGTCGAGGTCCTCACGACCACGGCGATGAACCACCACACCTGGGAGAGCGAGCTGCCCGCAGGGACGTCGGTCTCCGAGGACGGGCTGACCGTGCACCGGTTCCCCGCTGTCTTCCAGCAGACCCCGGAGCGGCAGAAGCTCGAGGCCGCGATCATGGCCGGGCACCCGGTCTCGATCGCCGACCAGCAGCGCTGGATCAACAGCGGGATGCGCTCGCCGGAGCTGTTCCACCACCTGCTCGACCACGCGGACGACTACCGGGCGCTGATCTTCACCCCCTACCCGACCTGGCTCGCCTTCGCCTGCTCCCAGCTGCTGCCGGAGCGCAGCGTGCTGTGGACCTGCCTGCACGACGAGCCGTACGCCTACCTCGAGCTGTTCCAGCCGATGTTCAGCGGCGTGGCCGGGTTGCTGCTGCAGACCGAGCCGGAGCACCAGCTGGCCCACCGGATCGCCGAGCTCGGGCCGCACGCGGTGGTCGGCTGCGGGGTCGAGATCCCCCACAGCTATGACCCCGAGGGATTCCGCAAGCGCTACGGCATCGAGGGCCGGTTCCTCCTCTACGCCGGCCGCCGCGAGGGGGCCAAGGGCTGGGAGGTCCTGCTCGACCAGCTGGCCGCTGCGACCGAGCGGCGCGACCTGCCGTTCACGCTGGTCACCATGGGCGGCGGCGACGTCAACCCGCCGGAGTGGTTCAAGGACAAGGTGATCGACGTCGGATTCCTGCCCGACGGCGAACGCGACAACGCCTTCGCTGCGGCTGACGCCTACATCCAGCCGTCGCAGTACGAAGCCTTCTCCCGTACGGTGATGGAGGCCTGGCTGGCCGGCACCCTGGTCATCGCCAACGGTGGGTCCGAGGTCGTCGCCGAGCACTGCGCCCGCTCGGGCGCCGGCCTGGTCTACCAGGACGAGCTCGAGCTGGAGGAGGCGCTGGTGTTCCTGGCCGAGGCGCCCCAGGCGGCTGCCGAGGTGGCGGCGAACGGCCGGGCCTACGTGATCGACAACTACCGGTGGGAGGTCGTGCTCGACAAGGTCGAGGACGCCCTGGTCCGCTGGACCGCGAACTGAGGAGCGGCATGCGCATCCTGATGGTGACGCCCTACGCCCCGCTCCGCGACGGCATCGCCGCCTATGCGCTGCAGCAGGTCGGGGCACTGCGGGCCGAGGGCCATGACGTCGAGGTGCTCTCGCCCGGTCCGTCGGCGGCGCACCACCACCTCGACTTCAGCGGCCTGCGCGGCATCGGTGCACTGGCCAAGCGGGTGCATGCCTACGACAAGGTGATCGTGCAGTTCCACCCGGACCTGTTCTACCCGCACCCGACGACCCCCGACCGGCATGCCGCCGTGAGCGCTGCTCTGCTGGCCGTGGCCAAGGCCGCGCGCAACCTCGAGATCGTGGTGCACGAGATCGACTACCGGCTGGGTCGGCGCAGGGGGCTCGATTCCCTTGCCGCCAAGGCTTTCTGGCGTCAGGTCAACACGATCATGCTGCACACCGATGCCGAGCGCGACGACTTCATCTCCTCGTTCGGGGTCAAGCCCGACCGGATCAAGGTCATCGCCCACGGCGCCTCCTTCGTCAAGCGGACCAGGGCCGACCGGGCGACCGCGCGCCGGACCCTGGGCATCGACCCCGACGTGTTCGTGTTCCTCGCGATCGGGTTCATCCAGCCGCACAAGGGCTTCGACCGTGCCGTACGTGCCTTCGCCGGCCTGGCCGAGCACGGCGCCGAGCTGCACGTCGTCGGCTCGGTCCGGGTCGACGATCCGGAGTTCGCGTCCTACCTCGGTGAGCTCGAGGCGCTGGTCGAGAACACACCGGGCAGCTCGCTGCACACGGGCTTCGTCAGCGACGAGCTGTTCGACCGCTGGATCGTCGCCTCGGACGTCGTGGTCCTGCCCTACCGCAACATCTGGAGCTCCAGCGTCCTGGAGCGGGCGATGCTCTACAGCCAGCGGGTGCTGGTCACCTCCGTCGGAGCCTTGGCCAACCAGGTCGGCGACCGCCCGCTGGTCACGCTGGTCGAAGGCGACGCCGGGCTGGTGGCCGGCATGCGCCAGCTGCTCGGTCGCGGTGACGACGTCCAGGTCGAGTCCTCGCCGTGGACGCTGGACGACGGCGACGAGCCGCTGCGCGACCGGGTGCAGGAAGAGCTGGTCGCCCGGGCGCAGCTGCGCAGAGGCGGCCGCGCAACGGTCAGCGAGCGCGGTGGACTGCGCGACCGCAGCGCTGCTGCGTCCGCGAGCCGGCGCAGCGCCGCCCTGCGCCGGTTGCCCCCGCTGGCCCCGCCGGCGGCGGTTTCGGCCCGCCGCGGCGCCTCGACCTTCAAGCGCCTGGTGCGCCGGGCGACGGCGTGGGAGGTCGACCCGGTCATCCACCAGGTGAACGCCCTGCGTGACGCCGTGGTGCAGGCGATCGAGGAGCCCACGCCCCGCCGTTAGCTCCCGGCTCAGCCTTCCGAACGCATTCCCGTACGGCGGCGTGGGCGTCGTCCGCGCAGGATCCGGCCTCAGGGGGCCGGGAGCCGGAAGACGTAGACGCCGCCGGTGTAGGTCGGCCGTTCGTGCAGCAGGCCGCTGAGGTAGGACGCGACCTGCGCCGAGTTGCCGACCGGGCCGACGACCAGCGCTTTGGCCCTGGCGCTCATGATCTTGACCTCGGCCAGCAGCAGGCGCTCGGTGCCACCACCCGGCGGGGGCGGGTCGTAGGTGTGACCGGAGAGGTGGTGGGCGACCCTTGCCAGCGCAGGTGTCGGGGCCCCGTAGCTGCCTTCCCCGTGGGGGCCAACCACGATGCCCCACGCCCCGAGCAGCTTGTAGTGCATCTTGTCGACGGCCTGCCAGCGCATCGCCGAGGCGTCCAGGGTGTTCGGCCAGGGCAGCATGGCCAGGGTGGTGCCGTCCGGCAGGCCGGGGAGCAGCTTGCCCGAGGCGAAGGCCGGCGGGTCCGAGATCCGGCTGATCTTCCCGCTCTGGTGCGGGAAGACCGCCACGACGGCCAGCGCGACCAGGCCCAGCGCCCACCGCTGGGTACGCGGTCCCGCCACGTCGGCGGAGTCCCAGGCCGCCGCGGCCAGCAGCGCGGCGAACAGCACGACGTACAGCGAGAACCGTACGGTCACGATGTTCTGGAGCACCGGTAGCCGCTGCATCAGCTGACCGGGACCGCGGATGTGCGTGTCATGACCGGCCAGCCGGATCGTCCAGCCGAGGGCGAGCACCGCGGCGACCAGCAGGGGGGTCCAGCACCAGTGCAGCGGGCTGGACCTGAGCCGTCGACGGCTCACCAGGAGCAGGATCAGCAGTGGGAGCCCGAGGTAGCCGGTGACCTCGTCGGCGTCGCCGGCCTGGATCTGCTGCATCGTGTGGGTGGGGAGGAGTGCGCCGACCGCAGCCTGGGGCGTGGGCGTGAAAGCCGTGAACGGGTCGGTCGACCAGTGGGTGATCGGCACGCCGGAGCTGAGGTGGCCGGCCCCGAAGAACTGGATGATCAGGGCGGGGGCGGCGACGGGAATGGCGATGACCATGGCCCAGGCAGTGGCCGTGAGCAGCCGTCTGCCGGCAGCGACCGCCACGTCGCGCGGGGTCCGTACGGCGAGGACGGCGAGCGCCGCGACGGCGAGAATGACTGAGGTGGCGAGGATCTCCTCGCTGATCCAGACCTGCAGGACCGCTGCCAGGCCGAGCAGCAGCCCTCCCCGGCGCCCGCTGACCGTCCCGTCGACGATCCGGGTCAGCAGTGCGGCCACGAGCGGTGGGAAGACGGCCAGCGACAGGTGCAGGTGGGCACCGGAGTTCTCGGCGATGACGTGGGTGGAGAAGCCGTAGAGGAAGCCGGCCAGGAGGGCCGAGCGGGCGCGCAGCCCGAGCAGCCGGCCGGCGAGGAAGGCCGACCAGGCGGACAGCGCGGGGGCGGCGATCAGCAGCAGGTTGACGCTGGCGACCGGCCCCCAGGTCTCGGTGACCGGGGACATCAGCACCCCGAGCAGCGGGACCGAGGTGTTCCACATCGCGTTGACGCCGTGCGGGGCGTTGATCCAGGTGCTGACGAACGGCGAGTGGCCGTGGCTGATCGCGTACGGGGTCCACCCGAGCCACCAGGTGAACAGGGACGCGTCCGGACCACCCATGGCGGCCGAGCGCAGGTGCCGGAACAGCGGCCAGTAGAGGCAGATCGAGCCCAGCAGGTAAGCGACCGGAGCAGTGACGGCGGCCCAGTGGCGACGCACGAAGTCGCCGCGGCGCGGGAGTGGCTGCTCCGAGTCCGCGGTGTCCCCGCGTGCCTGGTCCAGGGCCATCGCCGGGACTCTATCGTGCGCCGCGGTCGGCTGTGTTGCCGTCAGCCGCCCGCCTTGTCGATGGCGGACTGCAGCGACTTCGCATATCCCGCAGACGTGTACGAGGCACCCGAAACCGCGTTGATGTTCGCGCTCTGCGCGGTCAGCGCCTCCTGGCGCAGCTGCGGCGCGGCCATCGCGCTGATGTCGCTGGACCGGCCGCCGCTGGGCAGCGAGACGGCGGTGACGTCGACGATCCGGCTGCCCTTGAACACGACGCGGACCTGGACGATGCCATAGCTGACGTCGTACGCGGCGCCGGTGACCGTCCGCTGGACCGGTGCCGGCGGAGCGGTCGTCGGTTTCGCCGTCGTCGTTCGTGGAGCCGTCGTCGTCCGCGGAGCCGTCGTCGTCCGCGGAGCCGGGGGCTTGGTCGTGGTCGCCGCGTGGTGAGGCGCGGTGGTCTGCTGGGGTGTGGTGGTGTGCGGAGGGCTGGTGGTGTGCGGCGGCGCGGTGGTGTGCGGGTGGGTGGGCGCCGCCTGGTGCTTGACCTTCGTCGGCGACCCGGCCGCGGTCGTCGCGGGGCTC
>JAWWOL010000278.1:0-8798 GCA_033851695.1 Frankiales bacterium | reverse complement strand
TGAGCAGGTGGGCGAGGGTCTTGGTGTCGGTCAGGTCGTTGACGGCGACGATCTCGATGCCGCTGCCGGGGTTGGCGGCGACGGCGCGGTAGAAGTTGCGGCCGATGCGGCCGAAGCCATTGATACCTACGCGGATGGTCACGGTGGTCCCCTCAGAGGGTTGCTGAAACCGGAACGCTTGCCGGTGCTGAGTTGGTCAGCCTGAGCCTACCGAAGGGAGATCACCGCAACGAACCGGTAACCGGGGCGCAGGCGTCAGCCGTCTGCGGAGTGAGAAAGGTTACGGTCTGGCACGGCTGCGCTCAGGGAGCGAGCATGTCCGCGGTGAGGTTGGCCTCGGTGCCGGGCACCCCGATGTCCGTGGCCCGCTTGTCGGCCATGGCCAGCAGCCGGCGGATCCGCCCGGCGATGGCGTCCTTGGTCAGCGGAGGGTCGGCGAGCGCGCCGAGCTCCTCGAGGCTGGCCTGGGAGTGCTCGAGGCGCAGGGTGCCGGCCGAGATCAGGTGCTCCGGCGCCTCGGACCCGAGGATCTCCAGCGCACGGGCCACCCGCGCCCCCGCCGCGACCGCGGCACGGGCGGAGCGGCGCAGGTTGGCGTCGTCGAAGTTGGCCAGCCGGTTGGCGGTGGCCCTGACCTCGCGGCGCATCCGGCGGTCCTCCCAGGCGAGGAGGGACTCGTGCGCCCCGATCTTGGTGAGCAGCGCGCCGATCGCGTCGCCGTCGCGGATCACGACCCGGTCGACACCCCGGACCTCACGAGCCTTGGCAGCCACCCCGAGTCGGCGGGCGGCGCCGACAAGAGCGAGCGCAGCCTCCGGGCCGGGACAGGTGATCTCGAGCGCGCAGGAGCGGCCCGGCTCGGTGAGCGAGCCGTGGGCGAGGAACGCGCCCCGCCAGGCGGCGGCGGCGTCGCAGTTGGCACCGGCGACGACCTGCGGCGGCAGGCCGCGTACGGGACGCCCGCGGCCGTCGAGCAGACCGGTCTGGCGGGCCAGCGCCTCACCGTCGCGGGTGATCCGCAGGACGTAGCGGCTGCCCTTGCGCAGCCCGCCGGCGGCGACGACGTGGATGTCGCTGGCGTAGCCGAACACCTCACCGATGTCCTTGCGCATCCGCCGGGCGGCGACGCCGGTGTCCAGCTCGGCCTCCACGACCACCCGTCCGCTGACCAGGTGCAGGCCGCCGGCGAACCTCAGCAGCGACGCCATCTCGGCTTTGCGGCAGCACGGTTTCGTGACCACGAGCCTCGACAGCTCGTCCTTGACCGCGGCCGTCATCGCCATGCCCGGTGTCCTTCCGTCATGCTTTCCGTGGTGCCGCGGTCAGAAATATGAGTGCCACCCGTGGTCCTGCCGGTCTTGTCGTGCCCGACGGCCAGCACCTCGCGGAACGCAGCGGCCAAGCGGCCGGGATCGTGGCGGGGTGAGCCGTCGTCGACGGCGACCGGCGCCAGGACGAGCTCGGCACCCAATGTACGCGCGCCCTGGGCAAGGCTGTCCCGGTCGCCGACGGTGCCCTCGTTGGCCAGCACCACGTCGACCCGCAGATCGGGGGCGTAGCTCAGCAGCACCTCGAGGTGCTCCTGCGGTGAGAAGTCGGCGGTCTCCCCGGCTTCGGCGGCGATGTTGAGCACCAGCACCCGGCGGGCCGGGGTGACGTGCAGCGCCGTGGCCAGCTCGGGGACGAGCAGGTGCGGCAGGACGCTGGTGAACCACGAGCCGGGGCCGAGGACGACCAGGTCGGCTGCCAGCACCGCCGCCACGGCCTCGGGGCAGGCCGGCGGGTCGGTCGGTTCGATGGCCACCCGCACGACTCCGCTGGACACGGCCACCTTGCCCTGTCCGCGTACGGTGCGGACACCGTCCTGGGCCGACGGGTCGGCCACCTCCGCGACGATCTCGAGCGGCGTCGTCGACATCGGCAGCACCCGCCCGCAGCTGCCGATGAGGCGGCCGGCTTCGTCGAGGGCGAGGATCGGATCGCCTAGTACGCCGAGCAACCCGGTCATCAGCAGGTTGCCGACGGCATGCCCGCCGAGGGGCCCCGTACCAGGGAACCGGTGCTGCAGCACCTCGCTCCAGAGCCGCCCGTCGTCGTCGTCCCCGGCGAGTGCCGCCAGCGCCATCCGCAGGTCGCCCGGCGGCAGCAGGTCGGGGTACTCCGCGCGCAGCCGGCCGCTGGACCCGCCGTCGTCAGCGACCGTGACGACGGCGGTGAGCTGGTCGGTCACCTGGCGCAGGGCGGCCAGGGTCGCGGCGAGGCCGTGGCCGCCGCCGAGGGCGACGACCTTGGGACCGTGCAGAAGGGCGGTCATTCGCGGCCCAGGTCGCGATGGCTGACCTGCACGTCGACGCCCAGCCCGGTCAGTCGGGCGGCCAGCTCCTCTGCCATGGCGACGCTGCGGTGCTTGCCTCCGGTGCAGCCCACGGCGAGGGAGAGGTAGCGCTTGCCCTCGGCGCGGTAGCCCGGCAGCAGGACAGCCAGCACCTGGGAGTACAGGTCGAGGAAGTCCTCGGCGCCCGGCTGGGACAGGACGTAGTCGCGGACCAGCGGGTCCTTTCCCGTACGGGGACGCAGGTCGGGCACCCAGTGCGGGTTGGGCAGGAAGCGGCAGTCGACGACGAGGTCGGCGTCGACCGGCAGGCCGTACTTGTAGCCGAAGGAGACCACGGTCGCGCGCAGGCTGCTCTCGCGGTCGTCGGTGAACGCCGAGACGATGCGGGCCCGGAGCTCATGGACGTTGAGGCCGGTGGTGTCGACGACCAGGTCGGCCTCGCCGCGTACGTCGAGCAGCTGCTCGCGCTCGAGCTTGATGCCGTCGATCAGCCGGCCCTCGCCCTGCAGCGGATGGGGACGGCGGACGTTCTCGAAGCGGCGGACCAGCTCGTCGTCGCTGGCCTCGAGGAACAGCACCCGCGGACGTACGCCCTGCGCCTCGAGGTCCTGCAGCGCGGTGCGCAGGTCGGAGGAGAACGCCCGGCTGCGGACGTCGACGACGGCGGCGATGTGCGACACCGCCCCGGCGGACCGGCCACCGAGGTCGGCCATCGTCGTCAGCAGGCCGGGCGGCAGGTTGTCGACGACGAACCAGCCGAGGTCCTCCAGACACTTCGCCGCCGTGCTGCGGCCGGCGCCGGACAGCCCGGTCACCACCACGATCTGGACCGTGCTGGGCTGAGCGGTCATGCGTTCCCCCCGGTGCCTGCGTCCTCGATGATCTCGCCGGTCGTCGGGTTGATCGCCGGCGGGGCCGGGGCGACCATCAACGCGGTCACCACGGCCGCCGCCGTACGGGGGCCGAACCCCGGCAGCGCCGCGATCTCCTCGGCCCCGGCGGCTCGAAGCCGCTTGAGCGAGCCGAAGTGCTTGAGCAGAGCCTTGCGCCGGGCGTCCCCGAGGCCTGGTACGCCGTCCAGGGCGCTCTCGGTCATCGTCCGGGAACGCCGCTGGCGGTGGAAGGTGATGGCGAACCGGTGGGCCTCGTCGCGTACCCGCTGCAGGAGGTAGAGGCCTTCGCTGGTCCTCGGCAGGATCACCGGGTCCGGGTTGTCCGGGAGCCACAGCTCCTCGAGCCGCTTGGCCAGTCCGACCAGCGCGATGTCGTCGATGCCGAGCTCTTTGAGCGCGGCGGCAGCCGCAGCGACCTGCGGGGGTCCGCCGTCGACGACCACGAGGTTGGGCGGGTAGGCGAACTTCTTCGGCCGCCCGGTCTGCGGGTCGATCCCGGTCGGGCCGGCCGGCTCCGGGTCCTCGGCGTCCTCGGGTGCGACCCCGAGCTCGCCGGTCTGCTCGCGCTCCTCGAGGTAGCGGCTGAACCGGCGCCGGATCACCTGGTGCATCGAGGCGACGTCGTCCTGGCCGTCGAGGCCGCGTACGGCGAACCGGCGGTACTCGCTCTTGCGGGCGAGCCCGTCCTCGAAGACCACCATGCTGGCCACGACCTCGGTGCCCTGCAGGTTGGAGACGTCGAAGCACTCGATCCGCAACGGTGCCTCATTGAGACCCAGCGCGTCCTGGATCTCCTGCAGCGCAAGGCTTCTCGCCGACAAGTCGCTGGCCCGCTTGAGCTTGTGCAGCTGGAAGGACTGCTGGGCGTTGCGTTCGACGGTCTCGAGCAGGGCCCGCTTGTCACCCCGCTGGGGCACCCGCAGCTCGACCCTGGTGCCGCGCAGCTCGCAGAGCAGCTCGGTCAGTGCCGCCGGCTCCGGGGGCAGCACGGGTACGAGAACCTCGCGGGGCACGCCGTTTCCGGTCTCGTCGTCGGCGTACATCTGCAGCAGGAACAGCTCGACCAGGTCAGCCAACGTCTCCTCGGCCTCCCCTTTCCCGCTGACCCGGTCGACGACCCAGCCGCGCTGCCCGCGGACCCGGCCGTCGCGTACGTAGAAGATCTGCACCGCGGCCTCGAGCTCGTCCTCGGCGAACGCGATCACGTCGGCGTCGGCGCCGTCGTGCAGGACCACCGCCTGCTTCTCCATCGCGCGCTCGAGGGCCTTGATGTCGTCGCGCAGCCGGGCCGCCCGCTCGAAGTCGAGATCACCTGCTGCTGCGTGCATGTCCTTCTCGAGCCGGCGGATGAACGGCGCGGTCTGCCCGGCCATGAACGAGCAGAAGTCGTCGACGATCTCACGGTGCTCCTCGGCGCTGACCCGACCGACGCACGGCGCCGAGCACTTGTCGATGTAGCCGAGCAGGCACGGCCGGCCGAGCTGCCGCTGCCGGTTGAACACGCCATTGCTGCAGGTGCGGGCAGGGAACACCCGGACCAGTGCGTCGAGGGTCTCGCGAATCGCCCAGGCATGCGCGTACGGGCCGAAGTAGCGGACGCCCTTGCGCCGAGGCCCGCGCATCACCTGGAGTCGGGGGTATTCCTCGAACAGGGTCACGGCGAGGCTCGGGTAGCTCTTGTCGTCGCGGTAGCGGACGTTGAACCGCGGGTCGAACTCCTTGATCCAGTTGTACTCCAGCTGCAGCGCCTCGACCTCGGTGCTGACCGTCGTCCACTCGACCGACGCCGCGGTCTGGACCATCGTCTGCGTCCGCGGGTGCAGGTTGACGATGTCCTGGAAGTAGGACGACAGCCGGGAGCGCAGGCTCTTGGCCTTGCCGACGTAGATCACCCGGCCGCTGTCGTCCCTGAACTTGTAGACGCCCGGGGCCTCCGGGATCGACCCCGGGGCCGGTCGGTAGGTCGCCGGATCCGCCACGGCCTCAGCGTACGGGAAGCCGCCGACGGATGCGTCCGGAAGCCCACCCCAGTTTCATCTGGCCGCTGCCGTCACTCGGCGTACTGCAGGGTGTACTCGTACGGCGCGTGCGGGCGTTTCACCTGGACCACCGAGGTCGCCGTCATCACCGGGATCGGCTCGTTGTCCGAGACCGCACCCGTGGGCGCCGACGACACGGGCCACGTGCCGGTGACCGTGACCCAGGTGTTCGGCGCCAGCGTGGCCGACGACCCGAGGATGCGGACCTGCTGGATCTCTGCGTCAGCGGCGCAGCAGAAGATGGTGAACCGGGACAGCAGGAAGCCGTTGCCGTCCTTGGCTTTCGCGACGAACCCGACCAGCCGTACGGGCACGCCGGACAGGGAGTGGGAGTCGTCGTCGACGGCCCGCGACGTGTACTCGGCCAACGTCATCGGCACCGCGCCGTCGACCTGGGGGCCGACCGGCGGGTAGGTCCCGTCCTGCGGGGTCACCGCCCGCTGGGCGCTGCTCGCCGCTGAGGCCCCCAGTGGCCCGGGTGCAACCACCAGCAGCACGAGCAACGGGGCCATGACCAGCCAGGGTGCCCGTCGCGAGTGCTGGTGGTCGTGCTCGGTCTGCTCCTCGGCCGCGAGCTCCTCGTCCGGGGCGACCCGGCGGCGGACGGCGGGCGCCGCCGCGAGCAGCAGCAGGACGACTCCGGAGGCGAGCAGGTAGGGCACCAGGCTCGGCCGGATGAACGCCAGCGCGGTGCCGTTCAGCGACAGCAGCAGCGCCGCGACCCCCATGGCTCCGAGCAGCAGCGACTCCGTCCGCCGGTTCACAGCCAGCACCACGCGGCGAGGGACCCGGAGAGGACCGCGACCACGAAGGT
This sequence comes from Frankiales bacterium, assembly GCA_033851695.1. Lineage (GTDB taxonomy): Bacteria > Actinomycetota > Actinomycetes > JAWWOL01 > JAWWOL01 > JAWWOL01. Next base: position 2,717 of record JAWWOL010000278.1, on the reverse strand, counting down.
CAACGGTCCGAACCGTACGGCGAACCGGCGGCCGAACGTGCCCCACTGCATGGCAGCGAGCTTGAGGTCGATGGCCGGCCCGACCACGAGGAAGACCAGCCGGGCCGACAAGGAGAACTGGCGCAGGCTGGCGGCCACGAACGCGTCGGCCTCCGAACAGATCGACAGCGCCACGGCGAACAGCCCGAGCACCGGCAGGGCCAGGAGCTTGTGCGTCGCGATGTCGTCGAGCCACACCTTGGGGACGAACACCTGCAGCGACGCGGCAGCGGCCGCCCCGACCACGAGCCACCCCGCGGCGTGCAGGAAGTCGACCCTGGCGACGCCGGCGAGTGCTCGCACTCCTCCGCCTGCATCCGGCGTCTGGCTGCTGACCCGGAGCAGGGCACCCCGCGGGTCGAGGCGCGACCAGATCAGCCCCATCACGATCGCGGCGATCAGCGAGCCGGTGAAGCGCGCGCCGACCATGGCCGGCCGGCCCGGGAAGGCGACGGCGGTCGCGACCAGCACCACCGGGTTGACCGCCGGAGCCGCCAGCATGAAGGCCAGCGCGGCCGAGCCCGGCACGCCCCGCTGGGTGAGCCGCCCGGCCACCGGCACCGACGCGCACTCACACCCCGGCAGGGCGGCACCACACAGGGCAGCCAGCGGTACGGAGACGATGGGGCGGCGCCCGAGGACGCGGGCGAGCAGTCGCGGGCTGACCAGCGTGGAGACGGCGCCGCTGACCAGGGTGCCCAGCACCAGGAACGGCAGGGCCTGCACGGTGATCGCCACGAAGATGGTCGACCACTGCTGCAGCCGAGGGTCGCCCAGCGAGCGGCCGACGATGCCGTGCGCGCCGGCGGCGATCGCCAGGACCGGCAGGACGATCCGCTCGTCGGGGTGCCAGCGGGTGGACGAGCCGGTGCGCGGCTGGTCCAGCACCGTCACGATCTCACTCACCCGCCCGCCGCTGGCCGCAATCCGACTCGGGTCAGGGTAGCCCCGCCTGCTGTACGCGGGCCGTCGTTTCAGCCGAGCTGGATCTCGCCGTTGACGTTCTTGACCGCGATCGGGGGCAGCGGGCGGGGCGGCGGCCCGCTGAGGACCTTGCCGGTCTTCGCGTCGTACAAGCCGCCGTGGCACGGGCACTGGAACTGCTCGGTGCTCTTGAGGAACGCCACGGTGCAGCCGGCGTGGGTGCAGATCGCGCTGAAGGCCGCGTACTGCCCGGCCGCCGTCTGGACGACGTAGGCCGGGTCACCCGACGCATCCGTGAACCCGACGCCGCCGGCAGCATCGACCGCGGCAGCCGTGGCGATCGTCTTGCCACCTGCCGAGGGGTTGCCCGAGGCACCGGCAGAGGCGGAGCTCCCGGAGCCGGGGGTGGGGAACGGGTTGGCCGCGGCGGTCGCCTGGTCGTGCGCGAAGCCTCGGCCGATCGCGGCGTCGAGCCCGGCCAGGGCCAGACCGCCGGCGGCGACAGCACCGGTGGCGACCACCGCGCGCCGGCCGAAGAGCGGCTCGGGTACGGGTGGCGCCGGCCTGCGGTTGCCCTTCGGCGGGGGCGGCTCCACCCACGGACGCCTGCGCCAGGCGTCGAGGGACAGCACGCCGGCCGAGCCGACGAGGATGAACGGCAGCCACGTGAAGACGAAGACGATGTCCGACCCGTAGTAGTAGGGCCGGGTCTGCCAGCTCACGGTGAGGAAGAACGAGAGCGACAGGAGGGCCCCGAGGGCCGCGGCGGCCCGGCTCCACAGGCCGACCAGCGTGCCGATGCCGACGCCGATCTCGGCGATCGCGGTGAGGACACCGAACGCGACGGCGTGGTGCGAGATCGGCCCGAGCAGAAACCCGATCGGGCTGGTCGTCTTGAACAGGGCGATCTGGCCCTGGATCGACTGGGGGCGCGACGCGTCGAAGAAGTGCGGGTCGGCCAGCTTCTGCAGGCCGGCGAAGGTGAAGGTCACGCCCAGGAACAGCCGCAAGGGCAACAGCACCACACCCGGCCTGCTGAGCGCGGCACGCCACTCGTCACGGGACTGGGGCAGGCTGAGGGGTTTGTCCGTGGTCACAGTCACTTCTCCCAGTACGCGACGGCCCATGCAGCGGTTCAAGCAAGACGGATCCCGACGTGCCCAGCATGCCCCAGGATCCTGAGGGCCGAATTAGCCGCGGGCCGCGGCCCGGCGCCGCTCGGGCACGGCCGCCGCCACGGCCGGCTTGGCGGGGACGGCCTTGACCGCGCGTACGGGAGCCCGCTTGGCCGGCGCAGCCTTGCCGCCCGCGGCCTTCTTGACCGGCTTGGCCTTGGCAGCGGCTCCCGGCACCGGCTTGCCCTTGAGCACGTTGCCGAGGAAGCGCCCGGTGTGACTCGCCCCGATCATGGCGACCTGCTCGGGGGTGCCCTCGGCGACGACCGTGCCGCCGCCGGTGCCGCCCTCGGGCCCCATGTCGACGATCCAGTCGGCCGTCTTGATGACATCGAGGTTGTGCTCGATGACCAGCACCGAGTTGCCGGCGTCGACCAGCCGGCCGAGGACGCCGAGCAGCTTGCGTACGTCCTCGAAGTGCAGCCCGGTGGTCGGCTCGTCGAGGATGTAGATCGTCCGCCCGGTCGCGCGGCGGGAAAGCTCGGAGGCCAGCTTCACGCGCTGGGCCTCGCCGCCGCTCAGTGTCGTGGCCGGCTGACCGAGTCGAATGTAGCCGAGGCCGACGTCGAAGAGCGTCTG
>JAWWOL010000271.1:0-3298 GCA_033851695.1 Frankiales bacterium | reverse complement strand
CGTGTCCGTCACCGGGTAGAGCATCGAGACGATGGCCGAGGCGGTGCCGTCGGTGAGGGTGCGGTCGTCCCAGATCGGCCGGAGCACGGCGACCCAGCCGACCAGCACGATCGAGGCGCTGACCAGCGTCGCGTCCAGGGCGTGCCGCGACCGCGACTCGGCCGGCCGGCGGCCACCGGGATAGAGCAACAGCGCGGCGATGGTCAACGGGATGCCGCCGGCGAAGCCGACGTCCTGGATGCCCGGAGACGTCGGTGCCTGGCCGAGGATCAGCTCGTGGGCGGACCAGAGCGTCTGGCCGGCGCCCCAGCTCAGCGCTGCGGCGCCGAGCAGCCGCCAGGTGAGTCTGAGCCGTCCGGTCGTACGGGCGGCGGCGCCCAGACCGGCTGCGCCTCCGTAGAGCGCGGCCACGGCGATGAGGATGTCGGAGAGCGCGCGCCCGTCCGAGGTGTCACCCCAGCCCAGCAGGCAGCCCACGGTGAAGGCGGCGACCGCGGCGACCAGGATGGCCGGACGCGGGCGCAGCCACCCGGAGGGAGGGGCGGTGCTGGTCATCTGCCTCAGATCGACGGGCGGCACGGCTGGTTGGTGACCCAAACGGCGCTGCTCCCGGAGGCCGATCGCGTCCCGTGCGACGTCATCCGGCCCAGCACTGGCTGCTCAGTATCTACGCCCACGTGCGCTCCGCACGGCCAATCCCGGAAGTGGGGCACCGCGACCAACCGTGCGGTTCTCGGGTCGGCCGTCCTCGGCACGGAGCCGGCGACCGGGGCTCCGGTAGCCTCGGGCAGGATGCGAGATCGTTACCCCCGCGACGTTGACCCCGCCAGTGTGGGAGACTTCAATCTCCGTAAACGCTTCCGGTACCGGTACCGGTAACGGTTCCACCGCACGCGTCCCAGCAGGGCACCGAGCCGCAGGAGAGACATGGACACCACCGCCGCGTACACGCTGTCCGGCTCACCGCTGGTCGGCTTCACCTCCCCCGAGGCCGACCGTGCGCTGATCGACACGCTGCCGCCGACCTTCCGGTGGGGCGTCGCCACGTCCGCGTACCAGATCGAGGGTGCGGTGGCCGAGGACGGCCGGACTCCGTCGATCTGGGACACCTACTGCCGGGTGCCGGGAGCGATTCAGGACGGGACCAACGGTGAGGTCGCGTGCGACCACTACCACCGGATGCCCGAGGACGTCGCGCTGATCCGCGCTCTCGGCGTCGACACCTACCGGTTCTCGGTGTCGTGGACGCGGGTGCAGCCGCACGGCAAGGGTCCGGTCAACCCGGCGGGGCTCGCGTTCTACGACCGCCTCGTCGATGAGCTGCTGGGTCAGGGCATCGACCCCTGGGTCACGCTCTACCACTGGGACCTGCCGCAGGAGCTCGAGGATGCCGGCGGCTGGCCGGAGCGTGACACGGCCTACCGGTTCGCCGACTACTCGATGATGGTCTTCGACCAGCTCAGCGACCGGGTCCGCACCTGGACCACCCTCAACGAGCCCTGGTGCACGGCGATGCTCGGCTACGCGTACGGCGCCCAGGCACCGGGCCGTACGGACTTCCCGGCGGCCATGCGCGCGGTGCACCACCTGCTGCTCGGCCACGGCCTGGCCACCCAGCGGATGCGCGCCGCGGCCACCGGTCCGGTCGACCTCGGCATCACGCTGAACACCGCCGCGGTCGAGCCGGCCACCGAGTCGGAGACCGACCGGCTGGCTGCCGCCTGGGTCGACGCCCTCGGCACCCGGATCTATCTCGACCCGATCGTCAAGGGCCACTACCCGGTTGACCTGGTCGATGGGCTGGCCGGCCTGGGCATCACGCTGCCGGTCCAGGACGGAGACCTCGAGATCATCTCGGCTCCGACCGACGTCCTGGGCGTCAACTTCTACTTCGGCTCCCAGATCTCCGGCGTGGACGAGGACGGCAACACCACCGACCCCCAGGGCTATCCGGTGGCCCGGCACGTCCCGGTCGGCACCGAGCTCACCGCGATGGGCTGGGAGATCCTGCCCGACTGGTTCACCCGGCACCTGGTGCGGCTGGACCGGGACTACGGCCTGCCGATGGTCATCACCGAGAACGGCGCGGCCTTCGACGACGTGACCGACGGCGGCGACTTCGTCCGCGACGACGACCGGACGGCCTACCTGTCCTCGCACATCGCGGCCGTCGCCGAGGCCCGACGCCAGGGTGCCGACCTGCGTGGCTATTTCGCCTGGTCGCTGATGGACAACTTCGAGTGGTCCTACGGCTACGCCAAGCGGTTCGGCCTCGTACGGGTGGACTACGACACGCAGGTGCGCACGCCCAAGCAGAGTGCCCACTGGTACAGCGACACCATCCACCGCGTACGGGCCTCGGACTCGACCGCGTAGCCCGGCCGACGAAACAGACGAGCCGGATCGGGCCGGCGCACGGGGGCCGACCCGATCCGGTCTCGGTGTTTGCCGGCCCAGGTCGACCTGGTCGCCCATGATCGTTTGGCCTGACACGCCGACCCGACTCGCCGCCGCGCCGGTCAAACGATCACGGCCTGGCCGGAGTGGGGGTCAGCCGCAGATGGCGCCTTCGGCTGCGGAGCCGACCAGCTTGGCGTACTTCGCCAGGACGCCGGAGGTGTAGCGCGGCTCCAGCGGCTTCCAGTCGGCCCGGCGGCGGTCCAGCTCGGCGGCGTCCACCAGCAGGTCGAGCTTCTTGGACGCGACGTCGAGGTGGATCAGGTCACCGTCCTGGACCAGCGCGATCGGACCGCCCACCGCCGCCTCGGGTGCGACGTGGCCGATGCACAGACCCGTCGTGCCGCCGGAGAACCGCCCGTCGGTGAGCAGCAGCACGTCCTTGCCGAGGCCGGCGCCCTTGATCGCACCGGTCACGGCGAGCATCTCGCGCATGCCAGGGCCGCCACGGGGTCCTTCGTACCGGATCACCACGACGTCGCCCGCCGACAGCTTGCCGTCGACGACCGCGTCCATGGCCGCCCGCTCGCCGTCGAAGACCCGCGCGGTGCCCTGGAACGTCGCCCGGTCGAAGCCGGCGGTCTTGACCACGGCACCCTCCGGAGCGAGCGAGCCACGGAGCACGGCCAGGCCGCCGGTCGTGTGGATCGGCTCGGACAGGGCGTGGATGATCTTGCCGTCGGGGTCCGGCGGGGCGATGTGCGCGAGGTTCTCGGCGACCGTCTTGCCGGTCACGGTGAGGCAGTCGCCGTGCAGCAGGCCGGCGTCGAGCAGCGCCTTCATCACGACCGGGATGCCGCCGATGCCGTCGATGTCGGTCATCACGAACCGGCCGAACGGC
>JAWWOL010000265.1:0-4838 GCA_033851695.1 Frankiales bacterium | reverse complement strand
TTGCGTCGCACGACCTCGAGCCGGCCCGGAGAGTCCGCGTTGGCGAAGCCCTCGCGTACGGCCTCAAGGTCCAGCTGACCGTTGACCCCGCCACCCAGGAACGACTCCACGGCGGCCAGGGCGGTGGCCGCGTTGGAAGCCTGATGTGGACCTTGAAGGTTGAGAAAGATCTCGTCGTAGACGCCACCGAGGCCGTTGATCGAGAGCAGCTGGCCACCGACCGCCTGCCGACGGGCGACGACGCCGTACTCCAGGCCTTCGCGGGCGACCGTGGCGCCGACCTCGCCCGCCTTGCGGAGCAGCACGGTCGCGGCCTCGAGCGGCTGCCGGGACATCACGAGAGCAGCGCCCGGCTTGATGATGCCGGCCTTCTCCTCGGCGATCTTGGCGATCGTGTCGCCGAGCCACTCGGTGTGGTCGAGGCCGATCGGGGTGACCACGGCGACCTGACCGTCCATCACGTTGGTGGCGTCCCACCTGCCCCCCATGCCGACCTCGACCACCGCCACGTCGACCGGTGCGTCGGCGAACGCGGCGAAGGCCATTGCGGTCAGCATCTCGTGGAACGTGACGTCGTCGGGGTGCTTGCCGTCGACCAGCTCGGCATAGGGGGCCACCTCGGCGTAGACGGCCGCGAACTGCTCCTCGGTCAGCGGCTCCCCGTCGAGGCTGATCCGCTCGCGCATGCTCTCCAGGTGCGGGCTGGTGGCCCGCCCGGTCGTGAGGCCGAAGGACCGCAGCAGCGCGTCGATCATCCGTGCGGTGCTGGTCTTGCCGTTGGTGCCGGTGACGTGGATCGACGGGTAGGCCCGCTGGGGCGAGCCCAGCAGGTCGGTGAGGTCGATGATCCGGTCGAGGTCTGGCACCATCCGCTGGGGCATCCTGGCCAGCAGCGCCGCCTCGGCCTCCCGCTCGGGCGTCATCACGCGGCCGGCAGATCGTCGAGCTGACCGGTGATCCGCGCGATGTCGGCCTCGGCCGTGGCCAGCCTCGCGTGGATCTTGTCGATCACCTTCTGGGGGGCCTTGGCGACGAAGTCGGGCTTGGCCAGCTGGTTCTGCGCCGCGACGATCTCGAGCCGGGCAGCGTCGAGCAGCTTGCCGAGCCGGGCCCGCTCGGCGCCGACGTCGATGGCCCCGGACGTGTCGATGCTGACCCGGACGCCCGGCACCACGACGGCCTGGAACCCGGCCGGCTGGTCGCCGAGGGTCACCGGCTCGAGCCCGGCGAGCGACTTGAGCTGGGGCAGGTAGCCGGGGACCGCAGCTGCGGCCTCGGGGTCGTCGAACTGGAGCACGGCCGCCAGCCGCTGACGGGGCTTGATGCCCTGCTCGGCGCGGAACCGGCGCACCTCCGTGACCACCGACTGGAGCCTGGCGACCTCGGCCTCCGCCCCCGGGTCGAGGTAGGTCTTGTCGGCGACCGGCCAGTCCGCGACGACGATCGACTCACCACCGGTGAGCGTGGTCCACAGCTCCTCGGTGAGGAACGGCATCACCGGGTGCAGCAGCCGCAGCAAGGTGTCGAACACCTCGCCGAGCACCCGTCGGCTGGCGTCGGCGGTGGGACCGCCCGCCTCGAGCGGAGCCTTGACCAGCTCGACGTACCAGTCGAAGACCTCGTCCCACGCGAAATGGAACAACAGGTCGCACGCCTTGGCGAACTCGTAGTTGTCGTAGAACCCGTCCGCCTCGGCCTGCACCGCGGCGAGGCGGGAGAGGATCCAGCGGTCGGCGGCGCTGAGCTCGGCCGGGATCTCACCCTCGGTCGTGGCGCCACGCATCAGTGCGAACCGCGTGGCGTTCCACAGCTTGGTGGTGAAGTTGCGGCTGCCCTGGACCCAGTCCTCGGAGATCGGGACGTCGGTGCCGGGGTTGGCTCCGCGGGCGAGGGTGAACCGCAGTGCGTCGGCGCCGTACTTGTCGAGCCACTCGAGCGGGTCGACCACGTTGCCGGACGACTTGGACATCTTCTTGCCGCGGGCGTCGCGCACCATGCCGTGCAGGGCGACCGTGTGGAAAGGCTCGGCGCCTGCGGGATTGTCGGCCATGGCGTAGAGGCCGAACATCATCATCCGGGCGACCCAGAAGAACAGGATGTCGTAGCCGGTGACCAGCACGGTGGTCGGATAGAACTTCTCGAGCTCCGGCGTGCGCTCTGGCCAGCCCAGTGTCGAGAACGGCCACAGCCCGGAGGAGAACCAGGTGTCGAGGACGTCCTCGTCCTGGCGCCAGCCCTCCCCGGTCGGGACGTCGTCGTCGGGACCGACCACGACCGTCTCGCCGTCGGGTCCGTACCAGACCGGGATCCGGTGGCCCCACCACAGCTGGCGGCTGATGCACCAGTCGTGCATGTTGTCGACCCAGGCGAACCAGCGGGGTTCCTGCGCAGCGGGATGGATGCGCACGGTGCCGTTACGGACCGCGTCGCCGGCGGCCCTGGCCAGCGGCGCCACATTGACGAACCACTGCAGTGACAGCCGGGGCTCGATCGTCGTGCCGCAGCGCGAGCAGTGACCGACGGAGTGGCCGTACGGGCGCTTCTCGGCCACGATCCGGCCGAGCCGGCGCAGCTCCTCGGTAATCGCCGACCGCGCCTCGAACCGGTCCATGCCGAGCCAGGGCCCGGGCAGGCTGATCGCGGCGTCGTCGTCCATCACGTTGACCATCTCGAGGCCGTGCCGGCGGCCGATCTCGAAGTCGTTGGGGTCGTGCGCCGGGGTCACCTTGACCGCGCCGGTGCCGAAGGCCGGGTCTACGTGCTCGTCGGCGACCACCGGGATCCTGCGGCCGACCAGCGGCAGCTCGATCTCGCGGCCGACCAGGTGGCGATAGCGATCGTCGTCGGGGTGCACCGCCACGGCTGTGTCGCCGAGCATCGTCTCGACCCGGGTCGTGGCCACGACGACGCTGTCATCGCCGTCCCCGTACCGGATCGAGACCAGCTCACCGTCCTCCTCGACGTGCTCGACCTCGATGTCGGACAGCGCGGTCAGGTCACGCGGGCACCAGTTGATGATGCGTTCGGCGCGGTAGATCAGGCCGTCGTCGTAGAGCCGCTTGAACATGGTGAGGACCGCGCGGGACAGCCCCTCGTCCATGGTGAACCGGGACCTGGTCCAGTCGACGCTGTCACCGAGCCGGCGCATCTGCCCGAGGATCGCGCCGCCCGACTCGTCCTTCCACTGCCAGACCCGCTCGAGGAACGCCACCCGGCCGAGGTCGTGACGGCTCATGCCTTCGACGGCGAGCGTCTCCTCGACGACGTTCTGGGTGGCGATCCCGGCGTGGTCCATGCCCGGCAGCCACAGCGCCTCGTAGCCCTGCATCCGCTTACGCCGGGTCAGGATGTCCATCAGCGTGTGCTCGAACGCGTGGCCCATGTGCAGCGAGCCGGTCACGTTGGGCGGCGGGATGACCAGGGAGAACGGCGGCTTGTCACTGGCCGGGTCGGCGGTGAGGTAGCCGCGGTCGACCCAGCGCTGGTAGAGCGGGCCCTCGACCTCGGCGGGCACGAAGGCGGTCGGCAGGGCGGAAGCCGCGGCAACGGTGTTCGTCAGGCTGTCGCTGGTCATGCCCTCAGTCTACGAAGCACGACCACTCGATTGACTGATCGCCTGGCGCACTGCCGACACCACGTAGTCCGGCCGGTCGACCACGTCGTCCCACGTGAAGCGCAGGATCAGCCAGCCGGCCGCGAGCAGGGCGCTCTGCCGCCGCCGATCGTTGAGCACCGCGTCCGCGCTGCCATGCACAGCCCGGCCATCTGCCTCGATGCCGAGCCGGAGCGCTGGATAGCCGAGATCGATCCGGTACGGGAACCCGCCGCAGCTGACCTGGATGTGCAACGTCACCGGCCCCAGTCCGGCCTCGACCAGCAGCAGCCGGATCAACGTCTCCAACGGCGACTCGCTCAGGCCATCGGCCAGCTCGACGACCCGGCGGAGGACGGCGGCGGCCCCGCCGGTCGACTGCCCCCCGGCCTGGAGAACATGGAGAGCTCGGCTGCCGTCAGCAGCCGCTTGTGCAATGCCGAGTCCGCAGCGCAGAGCAGCTCACGGAAAGACACCACGCCGGCAAGATCGGCGATCGTCCGCACCACCGGCGTGACCGCCAGCCCCCGCCGCTGCACCACCTCGAGGGTGGTGGAGCGGTGGATCACCAAGCCGCTGATGCGGCGCCGGCACTGGGTCGCCGGAACCGTGACCTCCGGTGTGCGGAGCGTCGGCAGGCCTTCGAGTCGGTGCAGGTGGGCGGCGAGGAGGTGACTCGCCGCGGCCCCTGGCGGCGCCGCCATGAGGCCGGCGCGGGCTGAGGTTCGTACCGGATCGGTGACGAGGTGGCCGATGACGTAGACCTCACGATGCGGTCTGGTCCAGAGCCCGCCCTTGACGCGGTAGGCGATCGCCCGCTTGGTCATCCCGACCTCGCGCAACGTTGCCAGCGCCACCACCGCGTCCGCGGCGCGGTTGGCGACGAGGTCCTCGAGATCGGGCATCCTGCGAGCCTGCCGGAAGTCGACGACGAACGCTGGCGCCGTCCACAGGCTGCTGATTCGTCCACAGGCGGCGCCCGGTCGAGGAACGGACCGTCAACCGGATCGAAAAGGGGTCCGATCCTCGACCCAGGGCCGAGGGGACCCGGGGGCTAGGCGGTCTTCTCGCGGCGCTCGCGCTTGGGGGCCTCGCGGGGTACGAGGGTCGGGTTGACGTGCTCAAGGACGACCGGGCGGGTGATGACCACGCGGGCGACGTCCTTGCGGCTCGGGATGTCGTACATCACCGAGAGCAGGACCTCCTCCATGATCGCCCGCAGCCCACGGGCGCCGGTGCCGCGCAG
>JAWWOL010000241.1:0-4098 GCA_033851695.1 Frankiales bacterium | reverse complement strand
CCAGCGTGCTGCGGCTGCGCAAGCAGTTTGCGGCCTGATCCGCGAACGGCGAGCCACGCCCTCACACGAGCATCCGGAACGTAGGATCGCCAGCGTGGACACGACCCTGGCCGACACGCTCGTAGGGCGGGTGCTCGACGGTCGCTACCGGATCCAGGAGCGCATCGCCCGCGGCGGCATGGCCACGGTCTACCGCGCCGTCGACCTCCGCCTCGACCGGCCGGTCGCGGTCAAGGTGATGCATTCCTCGCTCGCCGAGGACCCCGACTTCGTCTCCCGGTTCACCCGCGAGGCCAAGTCCGCGGCCCGGCTGTCGCACCCCAACGTCGTCGCCGTCTTCGACCAGGGCAGCGACAGCGGCGTCGTCTTCCTGGTGATGGAGTACGTCCAGGGCGTGACCCTGCGCGACGTGGTCAAGGAGCACGGACGGCTCTCCCCACGCCAGGCGCTCGACATCCTGGCCCCCGTGCTCTCCGCGCTTGGCGCCGCCCACGCGGCCGGCATCGTGCACCGCGACATCAAGCCGGAGAACGTGCTGATCGCGAGCGACGGCCGGATCAAGGTCGCCGACTTCGGCCTGGCCAGAGCGATCGCCGACTCCAACCTCACGGCCACGTCCGGGCTGCTGATCGGCACCGCCGCCTATCTCGCGCCCGAGCAGATCGAGCACGGCACGGCCGACCCGCGGACCGACCTCTACGCCGCTGGCATCGTGCTGTACGAGCTGCTCACCGGCAAGCCGCCGTACGAGGGCCCCACCCCGATGGCGGTCGTCTTCAAGCACGTCCACGAACGCGTCCCGGCGCCGTCGCTCGTACGGCCGGAGGTGCCGCGGCAGATCGACGCGCTGGTCCTCGACGCGACCCAGCGCGATCCGGCCGACCGGCCACCGACCGCCGCGGAGCTACTCGAGCAGCTGCAGGCGGCTACCCGCACCCTGCCTCCGGAGCCGCTCGACCTGACCCAGCCGACGCAGGTGCTCGGCCAGCACCTGACGACCGTGCTGCGGTCCGAGCCAGGCCCCGCACATACCCTCGTCGTCCCCCCTGACTGGCCGCCGGCGCCCCCTGCGGTCGCGGACACCCGGCCGCGCTGGCCCTGGCTGCGCGGCTGGCGGCTGGCGGTGCTGCTGCTGGTCCTGCTCACGCTGGCCGCGGCGGCCACCGGTGCCTACCTGGGCATCCACGACCGGGCCCGGCACAGCGCTGGGACAGGCAGCCCCTCCGCCACGACCTCCGCTGCCCCGGCAGAGACGTTGATGCCGAACTTCGTCGGGATGACCAAGACCGCTGCCGACCAGAAGGCGCTCACCAGCCAGGTCGCCGTGAGCTATGGGCCCGACCAGTTCAGCGACCAGCCGACCGGCAAGGTGATCTCCCAGACCCAAACCGCTGGTGCCCAGGTCGCCCTGCACACCCTGGTCCAGCTGACCCTGAGCAAGGGCCCCAAGCCGGTCGACATCCCATCGACGCTGACCGGCCAGACCGTCGACCAGGCCAAGACAACCCTCGCCGCGGCCAACCTGACCCTCGGCAAGCACACGTCGGAGTACAACGACACGATCGCCGCCAACGCCATCGTGCGGGTGACGACGACGGGACCGGTCGCCCCCGGCACGGCGATCGAGGTCGTGCTCTCCCGCGGCCCGGCCCCGGTCGCCGTACCCCGCGAGCAGGGCAAGTCCGCCACCGACGCCGCGGCCGACCTCAAGGCCAAGGGCTTCCCCAACGTCACCACCAGCCAGGACTACAGCGACACAGTGGACAAGGGCAACGTCATCTCGCAGACCCCGGCCCCGCCCGCTTCGATCCAGCAGTCAGCCTCGGTCGCCCTGGTGATCTCCAAGGGCCCGGAGCTCTTCCTCGTCCCCAACCTCTACAAGGACACCCCCACCCAGGCCCAGGCCGAGCTGGACAAGGTCGGCATGGTGGCCAAGTTCAACCGGCTGGTCGGCACCACCGGCGGCCACGTGCTGCACCAGTCGATCCCCGCCGGCAGCTACCGGCGTCACGGCACCGTGGTCACGGTCGATATCTTCTAAGGCGTGCCGCCCCGCAAGCCCTCTCCTGTCGGCGCGCACGTCTTCACGGCAGGAGGCCTCGCCACCACCGGCCTGGCCTACGCGCGCCGGATCAAGGCCGCTGTCATGCAGGTCTTCGTCACCAACCCGCGCGGCTGGGCCCCCTCCCCCGGCGACCCCCGGCAGGACGAGCGACTCCGGGACGGGCTCGCCGCGGACAAGATGCCGCTGTTCCTGCACGCGCCCTACCTGGTCAACCTCGGCTCACCCGCGGAGACCACCCGGCTGCACTCCGCTGAGGCACTGCGGCACGCCCTCGTACGGGGCCGGGCACTCGGCGCAGCGGGCATCGTCTTCCATGGTGGGTCAGCCGTCTCGGACGGTCGCCGCGACGAGGCGATGGCCCACTCTCGCGAACTTCTCCTGCCATTGCTGGACTTTGCCGGCTCCGACCCGGACGGACCTCGGCTGCTGGTCGAGCCGACCGCCGGTGGTGGCGGTGCCCTGGCCGCTACCGTCGACGGCCTGGCCGAGTACGTCGCGGCGCACGATGAGCATCCCGGTCTCGGTGTCTGCCTCGACACCTGTCACCTCTTCGCCGCTGGGCACGACCTGTCGGTCCCGGGCGGGATGCGGACGATGCTGACCTCAGTCGCCAAGCAGCTCGGCCGGGACCGGCTGGGCCTGGTGCACGCCAACGACAGCAAGGACGTCTGTGGTTCCCTGCGCGACCGGCACCAGTCCATCGGCAGGGGCCTGATCGGCGCGGATCCGTTCGGCGAGCTGTTCCGTCACCCGGTGACCCGCGGGGTGCCCGTACTCATCGAAACGCCTGGTACTCCTGAGGATCACGCCCGCGATCTCGAGCTGCTCCGCGAGCTGCGCGACCGATGACCGCATACGTCAAGCGGTGGTGGGACTCCCCCGCCGCCGCGATGCTCGCCCTGCTCTGCATGACGGCGATCTGGGGCGGCACGTTCCCCGTGGTCAAGGACGCGATCACGCCGGCCGGACCGATGCAGGTCTTCGACTACCTTGCGTGGCGGTTCGCTCTCGCCGCCCTGGTGATGGCGCTGCTGCGGCCGAGGTCGGTCGCCCGCCTCGGCCGGGAAGGGCGGCGCCACGGAGTCCTGCTCGGCTGTGCACTGGGACTCGGCTTCATCGCCCAGACGACCGGTCTGCAGCGGACACCGTCGTCGGTGTCCGGCTTCGTGACCGGGATGTTCGTGGTCTTCACCCCGCTGGTCACGGCGGTGATCCTGCGCCGACGGGTCAGCCGCAATGCCTGGATTGCCGTACTGGCAGCAACTCTCGGGCTCGCGCTGCTGTCGGCGGGCACGTCGGGCAGGCACGCGGCCCACGCCTCGACGCTCGGCTTGGCGCTCACGCTGGCCTGCGCCCTGGCCTATGCCGTCCACATCGTCGGGCTCGGCGAGTGGTCCTCGCGCCACGACTCGTACGGGCTGGCGGTGGTGCAGCTCGGCACGGTCGCGCTGCTCTGCGGACTGGCAGCCGCCCTCGGCAAGGGCGGTCTGACACCACCGTCGGACGGTGCCGCCTGGTTCGCGGTCGGGCTCACCGCGCTGGCAGCCTCGGCGCTCGCGTTCATCGTCCAGACCTGGGCGCAGTCGTTGCTCGACCCGACCCGGGCCTCGGTCATCATGACGATGGAGCCGGTCTTCGCAGGACTCTTCGCCATCCTCTTCGCCGGCGAGTCGATGAGCCGGGTGGCCGTTCTCGGCGCTGCCCTGGTCATCGGGGGGATGCTGCTGACCGAGCTCGGTGCGGGTTGGAGCTCCTCCGTCGAGCGCCTGGAAGGCTGAGCACCCAACCCCGGCATCAGGCCGCCGGCCGGCTCAAGACGCCGAGCAGCGCGGCGATCGCGGGACCCTGCCCGGTGCCGGCGCGGACGGCGGCGTACAGGCTCCGGTGGATCTCCTCCCTCTCCTCGCGACCGGGATCGGCTGGGCCGTGCTCGGGGAGACCGTGCGCGCCACGGCACTGGCTGGAGGTGCGCTCGCCTGGTCGGTGTCGCCGTCAGCAGGGCGTCACGCCGGCGGCCATCGCACCCGACGCAG
>JAWWOL010000239.1:0-14033 GCA_033851695.1 Frankiales bacterium | reverse complement strand
GCAGGCGGTCTCGTGATCGAGGTCCTCACCAGCGAACCGCGCCCATCCCGTACCGGGGCGGTTGGCTTGGCGCTTTCCGGCACGGCTGAGGAGGTCACCGGGGGCGCACCCGCCGCGTCGGTGACCTCTGCCGGCTGGGACGGGTTCTACGGCAGCCCGCTCGACACCGTCCTGCGCCGGCTCGGCCGGGACCAGCTGCTGATGACCGGCTGGTGGCTGGAGACCGGGGTCCACTCCACCCTGCGCAGCGCGAACGACATGGGCTACGAGTGCCTCACATTGGTCGACTGCTGCCTGCCGCTCGACGACTCGACCGCCAAGGGCGCGGTCTCCAGCATCCAGATGTCCGGTGGCATCTTCGGCGCCACCGGCACCTCAGCCGACGTCCTTTCCCTCCTTCCGATCCTGGAGAGCTCGCGATGACCACAGAGACCGTTGCGTACGGGACCGTCGAGGCCAACCCGTACCCCTGGCCCTACGACGGCAGCTTCACCTCCGAGAACACCGCGCTGATCTGCATCGACTGGCAGGTCGACTTCTGCGGCCCTGGCGGCTATGTGGACGCCATGGGCTACGACCTCAACCTGACCCGCGCCGGCCTCGGCCCGACGGCCAAGCTGCTCGCGGCGATGCGCGAGCGTGGCTTCCTGGTGATCCACACCCGCGAGGGTCATCGCCCCGACCTCACCGACCTGCCGCCGAACAAGCTGTGGCGGTCGCAGCGGATCGGTGCCGGCATCGGCGACTCCGGCCCGTGCGGGCGGATCCTCGTCCGTGGCGAGCCGGGTTGGGAGATCGTGCCCGAGGTGGAGCCGGTCGATGGCGAGATCATCATCGACAAGCCGGGCAAGGGCGCGTTCTACGCCACCGACCTCGACCTGGTCCTGCGGACTCACGGCATCACGCACATCATCCTGACCGGCATCACGACGGATGTCTGTGTCCACACGACGATGCGCGAGGCCAACGACCGGGGCTACGAGTGCCTGATCCTGTCCGACTGCACCGGCGCCACCGACCCCGCAAACCATGCCGCGGCCTTGCACATGGTGACGATGCAGGGCGGCGTCTTCGGTGCCGTCGCGTCCTCCGAGCAGCTGCTCGACGCCCTCTGACCGAAGACGGCTCAGCCGGTGCAGGGCCGGGGGTCGAACGGCGAGGGCTGGTTCGGCGTTGCCGTCGGGGCGGCAGCCGGCCCAGCCGGCGTCGCCGTCGTGGTGGCCTTGGTCGGTGCGAGCGCGGTCGGCGTGCCGGCGGTCGGCGTGCCAGCGGTCGTCGGGGCCGCGGCCGCGGGTGACGCGGTGTTCTGCGGCATCGGCAGCACCGCGTCGTACCAAGCCTGGATCGTCGCGACATCGGCTGTCGGCTGCAGGACCTCGTAGTAGGTGCCGTCGATCACCTGCGTCTGCGTCGGCAGGCTGAAGGTCTGCATCGTCGCCGCGTCGAATCCCGCGAAAGCGCCGGCGAGGTCGATCAGCTCGGACGAGGTGATCTGGCTGTCGACCGCCATCCGGTTGCCACCGGTGAACGTGTTGATGACCTTCGCCGCAGTGATCGGGTTGGACAGGCTGGACTTGAGGGTGTGTGCCGCGATCACCCGCATCAGGATCTGCTCGCGTCGTTGCCGGCCGTTCTCCCAGGTCGGGTCAGAGGTCCATGTGCCGTCGGCCGCAAGGTATTTCAGCTCCCGGGACCGGGAGATGGCCAGGGCCTCGGCACCGGTCACCTTCTGGCAGCCCGTCGTCTCGACGTCGAGGCCGGCGTTCTTGTCCTTGATCGGGTAGGGAAAGTCGAGCTTGATCCCGCCGATGGCGTTGACGATGCTCTTGAACCCCGCCAGGTCGAGCACCACCCAGTGGTTGATCGGGACCTGCAACGCCTCCTCGATCGTGGCCACCGAGTTGTCCGGGCCGCGGCCGTACGCCGAGTTGAGCTTGGCCACCTGGTTGCGGCCGGTGACGAGCACCCGTGAGTCGCGCGGCACCGACAGCAGCGCGACCTTGGCCGTCTGCGGGTTGACGCGGGCCAGGATGATCGTGTCGCTGCACTGGCAGGCGTCGGCATTGGTCCCGTACTGCGTCCCGGTCCCTTGCCGGCTGTCCGTGCCCAGGATCAGGACCGTGAACGGCTGTCCGGCAGCCGGTTTCGCCGTCAGGTGCCCCTTGCCCGCGGGCTTGCCGACGCCGGGCACCGCTGACAGGGCAGAGGTCTGGATGGCATGCAGGCTGCGGCTGAGGTAGAGCTGGCCGCCGGCGACCGTCGCCAGCACCAGGACCGAGGCCGTCGTCACTGCGAGCGAGCCGCGGTGCAGACGCTTGCGACGGGAGGCGCGGGCGATCCGCGAGGGCCCATCCGGCCAGGTCCGGAGCCGCAACCGGGAGTCCGTACGGGCAGCCGCCAGCGCCTCGGCGATCCGGGCTTCGAGGTGGTCGGGTGCGGTGTGGTCCGGCGGGGTCATGACGGGGTCCCTTCGAGGGCTTGGGCGGTCCGGTCGAGCTCGCGTCGCAGCGTCCGGAGGGCGCGCGAGGCCTGGCTCTTGACCGTGCCGGGGGAACAGCCGAGCGTGTCGGCGATCTCCGCTTCGGAGAGGTCGTCGTAGTAGCGGAGGACCATCACGGCGCGTTGCCTGGGCGGGAGCACCCGCAGCGCGCGGAGCACCAGGTCGACGTCGTCGTAGTGAGCCGGTCCGGTCCCTGCGGAGGCCAGGTCGAAGTCCTCGGGCAGTCGGGTCTCGCGTCGGTGGCGCCGCCAGAGGCTCGTGTGCGCGTTGACCATGGCCCGCCGTACGTAGGCGTGCGGTTCCTCGTGCCGCAGGTGCCGCCACCGCCGGTAGGTCGTGACGAGCGCGGCCTGGACCAGCTCCTCGCCCCGGTGCGGGTCGCCGGTGAGCACGTAGCCGAATCGCAGCAGGCCGGGCAACGCGGCTCCCATGAAGGCCGCGAAGTTGTCCTCCTGTTCCGTCGACAGGTCAGGTTGCGGCGTCGGGGTCACACGAGGTCAACGCGCGAGGCGGCCCGCCGGTTGTCACGGGTGGCGCGAATTCTCCGGCCACTCGATCCTCGGGCAGCGGTTCATCACCATGTCGAGGCCGGCACCCACCGTACGGGCATAGGCCTCGTCGTCGACGATGTCGAGCTGGAACCACACCCCCTTGGCGCCGATCGCGACCGCCTGGTCGGCGAACCGGCCGGCCTGGTCCGACCGGCGGAACACGTCCACGACGTCGACCGGGAACGGGATCTCGGCGAGCGTCCGGTAGCCCTGCTGCCCCAGCACCTCCGGTGCCCGGGGGTGAACCGGCACGATGCGCTTTCCCTGCTGGGCAAGAAAAGTGGCGACGCCATAGGCCGGCCGACCAGGGTCCCCGCCGAGACCGACGACCGCCCAGGTGTCGTACGCCAGCAGCCGCGCTACGACGTCATCGGTCATCTGGCCATCATCCGGCTCGCAGTGCGCGGGATCAAAGCAGCGCGTCGTAGCGGGCCCGCAGCGTCCCGAGGTCACGGCGCCGCTGCTCGTACGTAGCGCCCAGCGTCAGCAGCAGCGCTCCGGCGGTCCCGACCTCGAGCCAGCGTGGGACCAGCACCTCGTACGGGGCCAGCAGCCGCAGCGCGGTCAGCACCAGCGTGCCGCTGCCCAGCAGGAGCGGCGCCCGCAGCCGGTGCTGGGCGCCCACGATGACGACGCCGGTCGCGAGGGCCCCGAGCAGCAGCGGGCGGACCAGACCGTCGCCCAGCAGGGCGTAGGACAGGCTCGGCAGCAGAAGTCCGGACAGACCGGGCCCGTACGCGGTCAGGGACGGGGTGGCCGGCAAGCGCCGCCGGCGGGCGAACCCGGCGTAGAGGGCCACGACGGCAATCGGGCCGGTGTACGGCTCCGGGGCGGTCACGCCGGCGACGCCCAGCCACACCCAGCTCGCCGCGGAGATCAGCAGTGCCCCGACCGGCCACGAGGTGCGGCGGTCCGCTCGGGTGGCCGAGAACAGGATGGTCAGGCCGGCGACGGCCAGGACCCAGCCGGCGAGAACCGGACGCGCGGCGGCGACCGGCAGGGCCAGGAAGGCGGACAGCGCGCTGACCACCTCGACAACGGTCGAGTCCGGCTGCCGGTCTTCGAATGCGGTCGCGCCGGCGGCAAGGGCTGCGGCCACCAGGGTCACCACCAAAGCGGTGACCGCGGTGGTCACGCCCCGGTCATGGCAGCCGGAGGCGACCGCCCCGAGCAGCAGTGCTGACGACACGCCGGTGGCGACCGAGCGGTAGCCCAGGGCGACGCCCGCTTCGCCCAGCCGACGGTCGGAGAGGACCGCCACTCCGGCAAAGACCAGGCACAGCAGGCTGAGTGCGACGGTGAGGTAGGGCCGGGTGCTCTCCGTGGCGCCAATCGAGGCGACCGTCTGGCCGAGGGATCCGGCTGCCAGCACGGCAGCCACCAGCCGCCACCCCGACCTCCGGGCGAGCACACAGGCGCCGATGACCGACAGGGCGGTCAACGCCACACAGACCGCGACGGCCGGGCCCACGGGCATGTGCTGCGCGAACGGCAGCGGGGTCATGGCCACGAGGGCGACGGCGACCGACCCCGGCAGGCCGACCCGCCGGGACGCCCTGATGGTGCTGAGAAGTCCAGCCGCCGCCACTGCCAGCAGCGCCCAGGAGGCCCAGCCGTCGTCGGAGGAGCCCAGCAGCAGCCCGCCCACGGCCACCACGACCGCGGCGCTCTCGAGGGCGTCGGCCAGCTGCTCGGCGACCGCCCAGAACCGATCGGCGGCGGCAAGCCCGGCGGTGACGGCCAGCGGGACCCCGGCGACCGCGAGCCCCGACGCCGGCAGCGGGGCCCCGCCCAGATGGGCGACGGCGGCGGCGGCGACACCGGAGACCAGGACGGCCGACCCCGCCCACACCGGCTGGTACGGGACCCCCGCCGTCGCCGCTGCGGCCAGGAGGACCACCAGGGCTGCGGCAACGGCGGCGGTGGCGGACGGCACGGCGAGGGACCAGGTCACGGCGAGCACCGTCGCCACCATGGCCGCCAACGTCGCGGCCTGCGCAGCCAGCTGCCAGCGCCGGCCGATCTGCCACGAAGCGGCGACGGCGACCGCGGCAACGGCGACGTCCGCTGCGAGGCCAACAGGGTACGAGCCGCCCAGCTGAGGGGTGGCCACCAGGGCCGTGACCACCAGCAGGCCGGCGGCGGCGACCAGCCCGGCCGGTCGGCGGCCGAGCAGCACCCCGGCAACGGCAGCGACGAGGGCGCAGGCGGTCAGGCACAGCAGGTTGGCCGGCCCTGCCCACTGCTGGGGGACGGACAGCGTGCTGCCGCGACCGAGGACCGCCGCACCGGCCGTCCATGGCCGGTCGACCCAGTCCAGCTGACCGGCGAACGTGGACAGGACCGACGGCAGCTCGGACGAGCCGGCCAGGGCCGCGGCAGCGACTGCCGTGACGGCCGGCCCGACCCGCCAGCTGACCGGCAGTGCCGCCGAGCCGAGCAGTACCGCCAGCGCTGCAGCGATGAGGGCGAGCGCCCACCAGGTCACGTCCAGCCTGGCCTCGAACGGCAGCGCGAGCCCGCAGACCAGGGACAACGCCGATGCGCCGGCGAGCACCGGCAGGGCCGGCCTGCCGTTGGGCAGCGGCTGTGCACCCTCGGACCAGGCGGCCAGGCCGGCCGCTGCGCACGTGATCGCGATGGCCAGCAGGATCGCGCCGAGGGACTCGCCGCGCAGCCCGTACAGGGCGTGGCTGGCCGACATCCCGAAGCCGACCGTCCAGAGCAGGAGGCCCCCGGCGAGCCAGCAGCTCCGCAGGTCGGTGGCCGTCCGTCCCTCGGCGGCGCTGCTGCGCAGCGCGGTGAGGCACGCTGCGGCCAGCAGCGCGTCGAGGCTCAGCAGCACCCCGCGGTCGGCCCGGGTGATGTCGCCGGTGCACAGGATCATCAGTGGCAGCAGGGAAAGTCCGGCCGCGGCCAGCCAGGGGAGGCGCACCTGACTGATCCGGCCCAGGCCCGCCGCGGCGAGGCCGAGCACCGCCGCTGCCGCCGCCCAGTAGCCGGAGCCGGCGACGTCGGGGAGTACGAGCGCATGGAAGGCATAGCAGTCGAAGACACCGAGACCGAGGCCCACCGCGCTGACCGCTTCGGCGGTCGCGGTCAGGCCCCGGCGGGCGAGGGTGCGGCAGCCGGCGGCGGCAGCACCGGTCAGGGACAGCAGGATGGCGCCCCGTACGGCTGCTCCGAGGTGCTTCCAGGAGACGGCGGTGAAGATGGCGCCGGCGATCACCAGCAGCATGGCGCCGATGGTGAGCAGCAGGTTCTGTACGCGGCGCGGCGTCCACTCCTGGCGTGGCCGGGGCGGCGGCGGTGTCCACGATCTGCCGGTCCCGCCGGCACCCCAGGACGGCGGCCCGGGAGGGGGAGGAGTTCCGGGCGGTAGCACGCCGGTGACCGCGAACGGGCGCAGGGGAACCGGAGTCCCCTGGCCCAGCGCTGCCACCAGCCGGAGGTGCTCCGACCACAGCTGCTGGCGCTCCTGACGCAGGCCGGCGATCCGGCCGTCGACGGCGGTGATCCGCTGGTCGACCTGCCACAGCTCTGCGGCCGCCGGGCCGGTCAGCGGCAGCCCGCAGGCCGCACAGGACGCACTGCCGGTGAGGGCGGCCGAGCAACGTGGGCAGTGGACCAGCATGACGCTCCTTGGAGTTTCGGTGGCATCACTATCGGTGACCGTCGGAGAACCAGCAATGGTTTGCCGCCGGGCTGGGTACGGAATTGAGCAGAGGTACTCAGGACGCTTGTGCCGTACGGGTCAGTCCCGCGGCGCAGGCACTATCGTGCGGTGCGCAGCGGCGCCGCCCGGACGCCCGCCATCGAGACCGGAGTGTGCGTGAGAGACGGAGCTGACGTCGACGAGAGCCCGACCGATGCTGCGGACCGCGCGGAGCGGGCGGAGGAGCGGACCGAGCAAGCCGAGGAGCGCACGGGGCAGGCGGAGGAGCGCGCCGAGGAGGCGGCGGCGGACGCCGAGGAGTCCGAGGCCGGCGCCGAGCAGGCAGAGCAGGGTGCCAGAACTGCCGAACACGGCAGTCGTGAGGCCGAGCACGTCGACCGTCTGATCGAGAAGTTCGACGACGAGGGCGACCCACTGCTCGACACGACGATGCACGAGATCGTCGCCGAGGTCGACGAGCAGCACCCGTTCGGCGTGCCGGGGGCGCCGATGAACTTCCATACCCCGTTCTGGATCGCGGTCAGGGCGACGTTCGGTGTCCTGCTCGTCCTGCTGGCCGCGGAGTCCGTGCTCAAGGCCCGCAACGTGCTCGTGCTCATCGCGGTGTCGGCTTTCCTGGCCATCGGTCTCAACCCGATGGTCGAGTGGCTGCAGAGGCACGGCATCGGCCGCCGGGCCTCGGTTGCCTTGATCTCCTTGGGTTTCCTGTTGTTCTTCGCGGGAGCCGGCCTCGCTATCGCTCAGCCGATCGCCAACCAGGGCTCCCAGCTGGCCAACGGGCTGCCGGCCGAGGCGCAGCACCTGCGGGACACCAACAAGACGTTCCGTGACCTGGACAAGCGGTTCCAGCTGGTCGACAAGATCGATGCTGCGGCCAACGACAGCAACCTCAAGTCCAAGGTGACCAGCGGAGTCATCGGAGCCGCTGGCGTCGCGGTGAACGCGCTGTTCAACTTCTTCACGATCCTGATCCTGACGCTCTACTTCCTGGCCAACTACCCGGGACTGAAGCGCACTGCCTGGCGCATCGCGCCTCGCTCCAGACGGCCGCGCGTCGGCCTGCTCGGTGACGAGATTCTCAAGCGCGTAGGCGGTTACGTCCTCGGCAACATCGCCACCTCGGTCGTGATCGGGGTGGTGACGTTCGTCTTCCTGCTGATCATCGGTGTGCCGAATGCGGCCCCGATCGCCTTGTTCGTCGCGATCTTCGACGTCATCCCGCTGGTCGGCGCGACCATCGCGGGCATCGTGATCGTCGTCATCGCGCTGTTCCACTCACTGACGGCGGCCATCGCCACCCTGATCTTCTACGTCCTCTACCAGCAGTTCGAGAACTACGTGCTGGTGCCGCGGGTGATGAAGAAAACGGTCGACGTCTCGCCGCTCACCACCATCGTTGCCGCCCTGCTCGGCGGGGCGCTGCTCGGGATCGTGGGAGCTCTGGTGGCGATTCCGATCGCCGCCGCGGTGCAGCTGATCACGGTGGAGGTCATCGCTCCGCGGCAGGACAGTCGTTGACCCGTTCCCGCCCTGGGCTGAAGGTCAGGGCCGGCCGAGGGCGCGGTAGGTCCAGCCGGCGTCACGCCACAGGTCGGGGTCGAGCGCGTTGCGGCCGTCGACGATCCGCTTGTGCCGTACGGCGCCGTCCAGCGAGGCCGGCAGCATGTCGCGGAACTCGCGCCACTCGGTGAGGTGGCAGACGACGTCGGCGTCCTGTGCGGCCTCGACGGCGCTGTCGGCGAGCGGCAGGTCGGGGTAGCGCAGGGCGACGTTCTCCATCGCCGCCGGGTCGTAGAGGTGCACGGCCGCGCCCGACCGCTGCATGGTGACGGCCACGTCAAGCGCCGGGGAGTCACGGATGTCGTCGGAGTTGGGCTTGAACGCCGCGCCGAGCACCGCCACCTTGGCGCCCTTGAAGCCACCGTTGCCCAGCACCTCGCGGGTCAGGTCGACCATGCGGGCCCGTCGGCGCAGGTTGATCGCGTCGACCTCCTTGAGGAAGCTCAGCGCCTGGTCGACGCCGAGCTCGCCGGCCCGGGCCATGAACGCCCGGATGTCCTTGGGCAGGCAGCCGCCGCCGAAGCCCAGGCCGGCGTGCAGGAAGCGGCCGCCGATCCGGGTGTCGTGGCTGAGGGCCTCGGAGAGCTTCTTGACGTCGCCGTGGACGGTCTCGCAGACCTCGGCCATGGCGTTGATGAACGAGATCTTGGTCGCGAGGAACGCGTTGGCGGCGACCTTGACCAGCTGGGCGGTCGCGAGGTCGGTGATCACCACAGGGGTCGGGATGTCGATGACCGGGGCGAACACCTCGCGCAGGATGCGCTCGGCCCGCTCGGAGGCCACGCCGAAGACCATCCGGTCGGGGGTCAGGGTGTCCTCGACGGCGAAGCCCTCACGTAGGAACTCCGGGTTCCAGCAGAGCTCGACGCTGACACCCTCGGGGGCGTTCGCGTGCACCTCGGCGGTGAGCCGCTCGGCGGTCCCCACCGGCACCGTCGACTTGCCGACCAGCAGGTCGCCGTCGCTGAGGTAGGGGAGGATGCCGTGGGTGACCGCGTCGACGTAGGTCATGTCCGCGGCGTACTCACCCTTCTTCTGCGGCGTCCCCACGCAGATGAAGTGCACGTCACCGAAGCGCCCGGCCTCCTCGTACGAGGTGGTGAACTTCAGCCGGCCGGACTCGATGTTCTTGCGCAGCAAGGGTTCGAGGCCGGGCTCGAAGAAGGGCACTTCGCCACTGCTGAGCTTGGCTATCTTGGCGGGGTCGACGTCCATGCCGAGGACTTCGTAGCCCATTTCGGCCATGCAGACAGCGTGCGTGGCCCCGAGATAACCGGTGCCCAGAACGCTCAGACGGTGCGCCACAAGTTGCCCTTCGACGGCCGGGTGAACCCGCCTATCGTACCGGTGGCCGTTACAGATCCGTGACGGGGACGAGGTCAGCGGGTGCGTGTGATCGCGGTGGCCGTCGGCACGCCCGCGATGGCGACCCGCACCGTGACGGCCGTTCCGGGCGCCGGACGGCCTCGTGGATCACCGTCGGAGTAGCGCTGTGCCGGCACGCTGAAGCTCGTCGCACCGTGGGCCGGCACGGTGCGATGGCCGGAGCAGCCGAGCACCTCCCGTGTGGCCAGGTCGGTCTGGTCCGTCTCGACGAAGACCGCGTACTCGGGGCAGGGCGACAGGGTGATCGCCGCGCCGGTCCGGTTGAGCAGCGTGAACACGGCTGCGGGGACGAGGCCGGACGGGCTGGTCGCCGGCAGCGTCAACGTCGCGCTCAGCCCGGCCCAGTCGGCCGGGGCTGGCAGCACCGGGTCCGCCGGCCAGGTGGGCCCGCCGGGGGCTCCCGCCACGCCCGGGCGCAGGGCCGACCGGGACACGCCGGTGCACGGGGGCTGTGGCCCGGTGAGCGGCACCCGCAGGTCCCCGTACGGACCCTTGGCCGCCGGGTCGCGGGGGTCGTCCGTCATCGGGATGACGACGGTCGCAGCCTTCGGCCCGCACCACGACCCGGTCCACGTGAAGCCCCACAGGGCGTCCCCCGCGCCGAGGGGGATGTCGTAGCGGGGGATCCGCGGCGGGTTGACCGCTGACACGGCATCGTCGAGTCGTACGGCCAGCTGGGTGCCCGCAGCATCGAGCAGGCGATCCGGACCGGCGGTGATGTGCAGTGAGCAGCCGTTGCCCCGCAGGTGGACCACTGCGGCGACACCGCCGACACCGCCGACAATCGCGCGGCTGGCTGCGGTCGCGGTGACGTCGGCGGGGCCACACGGGCGGTGCCGTTCTGCCGGTCCGGGCCCGGCCGGGGCCGCCAGCATCGGCGGCGCGACGAGGTACGGCGCCTCAGCCGGAGTCGGCCCTGACACCACCGAGGTGGGCAGCGCCGATGATGTTGCCTCCTGGCTCGTACCGGCAGGGGTGTGCCCGCAGGCGGCGAGCGGCACGAGCAGCAGCCCCACGAACACTTGTCTCATGCCGCTCAGACGCGGCCCGGAGGCGACGGGTTCCCGCCTCGTTTGCCTCTCCCGGCCGTCGGGGATGAGGTGCGGGTGGTGGCGGAGCTGGGTCTCAAGGCCCTCGGCGGAGGCGTCTTCGTCGTGGTCTTCGCCCTGTTCGCGCAGACCTTGTCGCCGAAGCGGTTCGCCGGCGTCTTCGCGGCCGTGCCAACCGTTGCGGTGGCGAGCCTGCTGGTCACCACGGCGGTCAAGGGTCCGGCTGCCGACGCGGTCGCCTGCACGGGGATGTTGGCCGGGTCGGCCGGCATGCTGGCCTATGCGCTGACCGCCCCTACCACCATGCGGAGGTGGGGGACCCTGCGCGGCTGCGTGGTCCCGCTCGGCGCGTGGCTCGCGCTGGCCGGTGCAGCGCTGCCGGCGCTCTCCGCCGCTCCCGCAGCACAGGGCGTGGTGCTCGTGCAGCACCGGCGGGACGGAGCGGGTCCCGTACGGCGGCCGCGGCTGGGCATGGACCCGGGCAAGCTGCGGGAGGCCGGCATCCGCGAGATCGCCCTGCGGTTCGGCTTCGGGGCGGCCACCTCGGTGCTGGCCGGCCTGGTCAGCCGGGAGCTCAGCCCGCTGGTCGGCGGCGCCTTTCTCGCCTTCCCGGCCGTGCTGGTCGCCAGCCTGACGCTGGTCTCCGGCGAGGAGGGCGAGCGGGCGGCGCGGGATGACGCGCGCGGCGCGGTGGCCGGGTCGATCGGCATGATCGCGTTCGCCGCGGCGGGCTCGGTGTGCTTCCACACCGTGCCCACCGCGGCGGCGTTCGCTCTCGCGATCCTGGCCTGGATCGTGGTTGCGCTTGGGGCCTACGGCGTCGCCTGGTGGTGGGGCATGGGCGACGACGAGCAGCGACCGGTCACGGGTTGCTGATCCGGATGATCTGGCCGGTCGGCGCACCCGGCGCCGGCGGGGTGGCCGTCATGATCGACCAGTTGTCGACGTAGATGTTGCCGGAGTGGTCGGTGGCGAAGCCCTGCGGGAAGAACAGCTGCCCAGCTCCGATCACCGTACGGGTGCCGTTGGGCGCGATCTTGATCACGTCACCGGCGGGGTTGCCGGTGGGCCCGGGGTTGAAGCCGTTGGCCTGGAACTCGACCACGTAGAAGTTGCCGCGCTTGTCGAACCCGCAACCGTCCACCACGTTGAAGCCGGTCTTCCACACGGAGAGCTTGTGGCTCTTGATGTTGTAGCGGTAGACGTTCGAGCCGCCCATCGGGGCACCGGGCGAGAGCTGGCCGATGAAGAGGTTCTTGTGGTCAGGTCCGATGGCGACACAGGTCGGGACGGCGTCAGAGTTGGCCGGGTTGGGGAAGAACGCCAGCTCGCGCACGCCGCCGCGCTTGTCGACGGCGACGAGAGTGTTGGCACCGGCGTCGATCACGTAGGTCGTGTTGCCCAGCTGGACCAGGGCATTCGCATTGGCGTCCGGGAACTGGTCCGGGACGAGGTTCTGGTTGATCGCCGTCCAGACGTAGTCCCAGTCGCCCACGTCCGCGAGGGTCTTGCTGTGACCTCCGCTGACGGTGATCAGCTTGCCCAGCTCACCGCGCGCTGCCGCGCTGTCGTCGGCGGTCAGGGTCGCCCCGGCCGGCAGCGAGTGCAGGAATCCCACGACCGACTCGTTGTAGACGGCGCGGACGCCATTCTTTGTCGCCGTGACGGCGCCGATGCCCAGGCTGGCGACGCCACCCGGGAGATCGGTCATGGAGAACAGGTTGCTGATGACGGGCTGGACGACGCCGGCCTTGAGGATGCCGATCGATCCGGTCCTGCCGACGCACAGCGGACCGCCTTCGGGCCCCATGGCGCCGGCTGGGCAGTCGGTGCCACCGTGGCCCGACTGGGCCACGTAGAGATGGTTGTGCGCCCACGTGATGCCCCGTGGGTTGTCGAGACCGCTGGCGACCACGGTGAGCGTGGGCGTCGTGGCATGGGCCACCTTGGCCTGTGCGGAGAACTGGGAACCGGCGACCAGCAGCGAACCTACGGCTGTTGCGGTCAGAATGCGGGAAGTCGACCTCATCGGATGCCTTTCGTCGTTGAAAGGGCCCGCAGTGCCTCGTACGGGCCTACGCCAGATCAGGGTTATCAGAGTGCGCACATCTGCACAACCCCCAGCCGCGCTAGTAGCTGGTACGCCTACGATGACGACGAGGAGGTCGCGTGAGAGGTGATCCGACGTACGACATCTATACGCTGCCCGAGGAACACCGGATGCTGCGTGAGGTCGTCCGCGACCTGGCAGAGAAGGTGATCGGGCCCCGGGCCGCCCAGATCGACGAGAGCGGCGAGTTCCCGCACGACGTGTACCAAGCCCTGGTGTCTGCTGAGCTGCATGCACCGCACATCCCCGAGGCCTATGGCGGTGCGGGAGCCGATGCGCTGGCCGGCGCCATCGTCGTGGAGGAGATCGCCCGGGTCTGTGTCTCGTCCTCGTTGATCCCGGCAGTGAACAAGCTTGGTACGCAAGGGATCCTGCTCTCCGGGTCTGAGGCGCTCAAGCGGCGCTACCTGCCCGAGGTGGCCAGTGGCGCGGCGATGTTCTCGTACGCGCTGACGGAGCCCGAGGCCGGCAGCGACGCGGCGGCGATGACGACGCGGGCCGTACGGGATGGCGCCGGCTGGGTGCTCAACGGGGTCAAACGGTGGATCACCAATGCCGGGGTCTCCACCTATTACACCGTGATGGCATCGACGGAACCCTCGGCGAAGTCACACGGGATATCGGCGTTCGTGGTGCATGCAGACGACCCGGGGTTCTCGTACGGGGCGCTCGAGCACAAGATGGGTATCAAGGGCTCGCCGACCCGCGAGCTGTACTTCGACAATGTGTTGCTCCCCGCGGACCGCATCATCGGCGAGGAGGGGACGGGGTTCGCCACAGCGTTGAAGAGTCTCGACCACACCCGGCTGACCATCGGTGCCCAGGCCTTGGGGCTGGCGCAGGGGGCGTTGGACTACTGCCTGACGTACGTGCAGCAGCGCAAACAGTTCGGTAAGCCGATCGCGGACTTTCAGGGAATTCAATTCATGCTTGCGGACATGGCGATGAAGATCGAGGCGGCCCGGCAGCTGGTCTACTCGGCGGCCTCGAAGGCGCAACGAGGTGACGCCGACCTGACCATGGTGTCGGCCGCGGCGAAGTGCTTCGCCTCCGACGTGGCGATGGAGGTCACCACCAACGGCGTGCAGATCCTCGGTGGCTATGGCTACAGCCGCGACTATCCGCTCGAGCGGATGATGCGCGACGCCAAGATCACCCAGATCTACGAAGGCACCAACCAGATCCAGCGCCTGGTGATCGC
>JAWWOL010000230.1:0-3785 GCA_033851695.1 Frankiales bacterium | reverse complement strand
CGGTCGGCACCGGCGGTCTTGAACAGGTCGGCGATCAACCGGGCCGAGATCGGCTCGCGGCCGCGGTGCTTCTTGTCCTGCCGGGCGTAGGGGTAGAACGGGGCCACCACGGTGATCCGCTTGGCCGACGCCCGCTTGAGGGCGTCGATCATGATCAGCGTCTCCATGATCCACTTGTTGATCGAGGCCGTGTGGCTCTGCAGGACGAAGGCGTCGCAGCCGCGTACGGACTCCTGGAACCTGACATAGATCTCGCCGTTGGCGAAGTCGCGGATCGTGGTGGGCGTCGGCTGGGTGCCGAGCTCGGAAGCCACCTCCTGCGCCAGCTCGGGGTAGCCGCGACCCGAGAAGAGCATGAGCGTCTTGCGTCCGCTGATCTGAATGCCGGTCACGGAACTCCCTGTGGGTGGTGCTGCCCTGTGACCCATTCTGCCGGTCCTCCCCCGTGACGTCAGGCCCGGTCTCAGGTCTCGGTCGTTTGGGGTGGGTCGGCCACTGCGGCGGCCTCCGCCGACCTGGTCCCCGCCCGCTTGCGGGCGACCCAGCCGATGACGTTGCGCTGCCGGCCCCGGGCAACGGCGAGCGCACCGGGAGGGACGTCCTCGGTGATCACCGACCCGGCCGCGGTGTAGGCACCGTCGCCGATCGTCACCGGCGCGACGATCATGCTGTCGCTGCCCACCCGTACGTCGGACCCGACGGTCGAGTGGTGCTTGGCGACGCCGTCGAAGTTGACGAAGACCGTCGCGGCACCGATGTTGGTCCGCTCGCCGATCGTGGCGTCTCCGACGTAGGACAGGTGCGGCACCTTCGACCCGTCACCCACCTGGCTGTTCTTGATCTCGACGTACGCGCCGGCCTTGGTGTCGGCACCGAGCACCGTCCCCGGGCGCAGGTAGGTGTACGGGCCCACCTCGGCGCCGGACCCGATGTGGGCGCCGATCGCGGTGCTGGCGAGGACCGAGGCGCCTGGTTCGACGATCGTGTCGGTCAGCTGCGACGAGGGGCCGACCACCGCGCCGGCCCGTACGACCGTGTGTCCCTTGAGGATCGTGTACGGCTCGATCCGGGCGTCGGTCTCGATGACCACGTCCGCGTCGATCCACGTGGTCGAGGGGTCGGTCACCGTAGCTCCGGCGAGCATGGCGGCGTGCACGATCCGGTCACGCAGGGCGGCGCCGACGGCGGCAAGCTGGGCGCGGTCGTTGACCCCGGACGCCTCCCGGTGGTCGGCGAGGCAGACCGCGCCGACCGGGCGTCCGTCGGCGACGAACACCGCGACGACGTCGGTGAGGTACTCCTCGCCCTGGGCGTTGTCCGTGGTCAGCCGGGCGAGCGCCGCGAGGAGCAGCGAGGCGTCGAACGCATAGACGCTGGTGCCCACCTCGCGCACCGCCAGCGTCGCCTCGTCGGCATCGCGCTGCTCGACGATCGCGCGTACGGCGCCGGCCCGGTCCCTGACCACCCGGCCGTAGCCCGTCGGGTCGGGCAGGTTGGCGGTGAGCAGGGTGGCCGCGTTGCCGGCCGCATGGTGCTCCGCGAGCATCGCGGCCAGCGCCGGGCTGGTCAGCAGCGGCGCGTCCCCGGGCAGCACCACGACCGTGCCGTCCAGCTCGACACCGGCGCCGGCGAGGGCCTCGAGCGCGACCCGTGCGGCGTGGCCGGTCCCGTTCTGCTGCTCCTGCACCACCGGCCGGGCTGCGGGCGCGATCGCGGCCAGGTGCTCCGCGACCAGGTCCCGGCCATGCCCGACGACGACGACGGTGTGCTGGGCGTGCAGCGGACCCGCGGCGGCCAGGACGTGCCCGAGCAGGCTCCGCCCGGCCACGGCATGCAGCACCTTGGGCGTGGTCGGGGACTTCATCCGGGTGCCTTCACCGGCGGCCAGGACCACGACGGCGGAGGGTCGGGGCTGGCTCATCGCGTCGGACTCCTCGCTGGGGGCTGCTGGTGTGCGGCGTACGAGCTCCCCGGCCAGGACTCGAACCTGGACTCCGAGCCTCCAAAGGGCTGGGTGCTGCCAATTACACCACCGGGGATCGGCGTCCCCCCGCGGTCGTCGGCCGCGGCGGGGATGGGACAAGGTTATCGGCCCGACGGCGCGACCCGGCGAAGCTGCCGGCGGGGTGGCCCACGGAGCTTCGCGGCGTCAAGGATCACCTGCGCCCCTCCGGCTGTGCCGGCCGGAGGAGGGTCGCTTCCGCTCGTCGCGCGTCGATGCAACCATCCACGAACGCGGGGCGTGTCTCCTCCATCATCGAGGCACTGACCGAGGGGGAGACCGGCGCGGATGCAGGACGACGAGGACTACGACGCGTTCTACCGGGCGGCGGCCCCGGGGCTGACCCGCCAGCTCACGCTGGTCACCGGCAACGTCAGTGATGCGCAGGACGCCGTACAGGAGGCCTTCGCCCGGGCGTGGCAGCGCTGGGCGACGATCAGCCGGTACGACGCGCCCGAGGCATGGGTACGCACCGTCGCGCTGCGGCTGGCGGTGAGCCGCTGGCGCAAGGCTCGCAACGCGATCGTCGCGTGGCAGCGGCACGGGCCACCCGAGGACCTGCCCGGAGCCGGTGAGGACACCGTCGCCCTGATCGCAGCCCTGCGCCAGCTGCCGGAGCCCCAGCGCATCGCCATCGTGCTGCACCACCTGCTCGACCTGCCCGTGACCGAGGTCGCCCGGGAGACCGGCGTCCCCACCGGGACGGTGAAGGCCCGGCTCTCCCGTGGCCGGGCCGCCCTGGCACCGCTGCTCACCGAGGCCGGCGTACGCCGCCCCCTGACCCAGGAGATGAACGACCATGGCTGAGGACTTCCAGCGTCCCGAGTGGGACGAGACCGACCTCGGGGAGGGACTACGCGGGCGGACGACGCTCGAGCTGCTGCACGTCGCGCTGCCCGGTCCCGACGCCGCCCGGCGGCGCGGCCGTCAGCGCACGCGCCACCAGGCCCTCGGCACCGCCGGTGGGGTCGCAGTCCTGGCAGCTGTCGCGATCATCGGCAGCACCTCGCTCGCCGGCACCCATCCCCACACCGTCGACCCGGGCGTCTCCACCAGCGTGTCCACTCCGGCACCGACGACGACGGCAACAACCACTCCCGCCCCCGCGACGTCAACTGCCGCGCCGGTGACCGCAGCGCCCCCGACCACCGCGGCCCCTGTCACGACGGGCAGCCGGACGACGACCGCGGTCACATCGACCACCACCGGTGGCGCGGCCGTCACCACGAGCACCGCACCCGCCGGGCTCGTCAACGCGGTCAACGGCTTCGGCATAGCCAAGTCCATCGTGGACACGGCGACGGGCTCGTGCCTCCGGGTCGATCTGCAGCAGCTGCTCACCGGCAGCGCCGCGGACGCCTGGCTGACCGCCCACCCACACTGGGGCCGCATGCCCAACTATGCGGTGGACGCCGACCCGGACGGCCCGGTGCTGCACTGCATCCCCGTCGCCGCCAACGTGGCCGTCACCCTCAGCTGGCAGCCACCGACCGGCACCGTCGCCAACCGGCCCTCGAGCTTCACGGTGCTCCGCAAGCTGCTGCTGAACCAGGTTCCCCAGACGGGCATCGGCACCGGCTACTGGGTGCGCGATCAGCTGTACAGGTGGCATCTCGACAGCGCCGGTTCGATCGACCGGCTGGACGCGTACTTCAGGCCGTGACCCCGCGTGGACGTACGAAGAACTATCGCGCCGTTCCGTGGTCACCTACGTTTGCGTAGGTTACGCTCCCGTAGGTAGCCGCCTGATCCGGAGGACCACGGATGACACCACCTCGCCCGA
>JAWWOL010000223.1:0-2518 GCA_033851695.1 Frankiales bacterium | reverse complement strand
GGTCACCGCCGCGGACAAGCAGGTCGCCGCCGATCCGAGCGGTGCCGAGATCGTGCAGGACGTCACGGCCTCGGGCATGCACCTGCGGATGCTGACGGTCGGCCTGGGCAGCAACGTCGCCCTCCAGAACATCGCCCTCCAGGTCGCCCTGCCACTGGCCTCGGTTGACCACCAGGTCGGGCACCTGCGCCGGGTCTTCCTGCTGGTCGGGTTCATCGGGCTGCTGTTCGCCGCTGCGATCGTGTGGTTCGTGGCCAGCACCGCGCTGCGGCCGGTGCGCCGGTTGACCTCAGCCGCCGAGGAGATCGCCGCCACCCGGGACCTCACCCTGCGGATCGCCGAGACCCGCCGGGACGAGCTCGGCCGGCTGGCACTGTCCTTCAACTCGATGCTGGTGGCGCTGGAAGCGTCGGTGGGGGCGCAACGGCAGCTCGTCGCCGACGCCTCGCACGAGCTGCGTACGCCCCTCGCCTCACTGCGCACGAACGTCGAGGTGCTGCACGACCTGGACAAGCTGCCGGCGTCGATGCGCGAGGACGTCATCGCCGGCATCGTCACCCAGCTCGAGGAGCTCACCGCGCTGGTCGCCGACGTGGTCGAGCTGGCCCGCGGTGACGAGCCGGCCGTACACCTCGAAGACGTGTCCTACGAGCGCATCGTCGAGCACGCCGTCGCCCGCGCCCGTCGGCACTGGCCGGAGCTGCGGTTCATCCTCGGCAGCTCGCCCGTGACGGTGCGAGCGGTGCCGGCCCGGCTCGACCGCGCGGTGAACAACCTGCTCGACAACGCCGGGAAGTTCTCGCCGCCCCGCGGGCAGGTCGACGTGGCGCTGTTCCCGGACGGCCGGCTGACCGTACGCGACCACGGACCCGGGATCCCCGAGGACGCGCTTCCCCATGTGTTCGAGCGGTTCTACCGCTCCGACGAGGCGCGAGGGCTGCCCGGCTCGGGCCTGGGGCTCGCGATCGTGGCGCAGGTGGCCGACAGTCACGGCGGCCGGGTGCGGCTCAGCAACGCCATCGACGGCGGTGCAGTCGCCGAGCTGTGGCTGCCTCCGCTGCCGACCCCCGCGCCGGTCCCGGCCACCGTCAGCTGACCGGGTCGGTCGTTCCGCTGCTGCCGTAGCCTCTGTGCATGGACACGCGGGGTGTGTACGACGGCCTGGCCGACGAGTTCCTGACCCGGCCGGGCGTCACGGTCGGCAAGGCGCTCCAGAACGAGGTCTTGAAGGTCTCCGACAAGATCTTCGCGTTCCTCAAGGACGACCGGCTGGTGGTCAAGCTGCCAGCGGCGCAGGTGGCGGAGCTGATCGCGGCCGACGATGCGGTGCCGTTCCGGTCAGGCGGCCGGACCATGCGCGAGTGGGCCATGCTGGCCCTGCCGGCGGACGGGGCGGCGGGCTGGCGCGGGTGGATGGTCCAGGCGCACGACTACGTGGCCGGCCTCGCCGCCGGTCAGTAGTGGATCGCGCCCGGAGCTCCGCCGCCGACGGCGATCGCGTCCCCGTTGATCGCGACGCTGCGCGGTGAGGCCAGGAAGGCCACGACAGCGGCCACTTCCGCCGCCGTGACCATCCGGCCGATGCTCGAGCCCTTGGCGAACTCGGCCTCGATGTCCTGCGGTGTCACGCCTCTCGCGTCGGCGCGGGTCTGCAGCAACCACGGCGTCCGCTCGGTCACGGTCATGCCGGGGTGGACGACGGTGACGTTGATGCCGTACGGGCCGAGCTCGTCGGCGAGGTTCTTGGTCATCGCGGCGACGGCGACATTGCGTACGGAGCCGGCGATCGAGCCGGACTTGCGCGCGTTGAGGCCGGAAATGTTGACGATGCGTCCCCAGCCGGCGGCCTGCAGGTGCGGCGCGACCGCGCGGGCCACCCGGAGGTAACCGACCACCTTGATGTCGAGCTCCCGGTGCAGGGCCTCATCGGTCAGCGTCTGCAGGGTCGGGGTCGGTCCTGAGCTGGCCGGCGTGGCGGCAGCGTTGACCAGGATGTCGACGCCGCCGAGCTCGGCGACCACGGAGGCGACCATGTCGCGTACCTGTTCGTCGTCGGCGGTGTCGGCGGTGACCGCGACGATCCGGGTGCCGTGCACGGACAGCCGGCCGGCCGCCTCCTGCAACGCCTCGAGGCCGCGGGAGACGATGGCGACGTCGGCACCCTCCGTGGCCAGGGCGTCCGCGATGGCCAACCCGATGCCGCGGCTGCCGCCGGTGACGATGGCGCGCTTGCCGCGCAGCTGGAGATCCATGCCTCCAGTCTGCCGGGTCCGGACGGCTTGGGGCGCGGCGCTCGGGGGCTCAGCGGGACTTGACGATGCCTACCCGGCCGGCGCCGAGCTTGGGGAAGACCTTGGCGGGGTTGAGGCCGCCGCGCTTCTCGAGCAGCTCGGCGAGGATCGCCCGGTAGTCCGTGGTGCCCGCGAGGTCGCCGTCGTCCAGGGCGCTCGGCGCGAGGCCGGGCCAGCGGCCGAGGACCTGACCGCCGGCCACGCCGCCGCCGAGCAGCAGGACCGCG
>JAWWOL010000205.1:0-5559 GCA_033851695.1 Frankiales bacterium | reverse complement strand
CCGACCTCGACCAGGCGGCCTGGCTCGCCGGCAACATCGACGTTGAAGAACGCGGTGGTGTCGCTGACCCGGGCCGCCTGCTGCATGTTGTGGGTGACGATGACGATCGTGTACGAGTCCTTGATCTCGACCATCAGGTCCTCGATCGCCAGGGTCGAGATCGGGTCGAGGGCGCTGCACGGCTCGTCCATCAGCAGCACCTGCGGCTCGACGGCGATCGCGCGGGCGATGCACAGGCGTTGCTGCTGACCGCCGGAGAGCCCCATGCCCGGCTTGTCGAGCCGGTCCTTGACCTCGTTCCACAGGTTGGCGCCCTTGAGCGACTTCTCGACGGCCGCGTCGAGGTCAGCCTTCTTGCGGGTGCCGGTCAGCCGCAGGCCCGCGACGACGTTGTCGTAGATCGACATGGTCGGGAACGGGTTGGGCTTCTGGAAGACCATGCCGATCAGCCGGCGTACGGCGACCGGGTCCACGTCGTTGCCGTAGACGTCCTCGTCGTCGAGGAGGACCTTGCCCTCGATCCGCGCGCCGGGGATCACCTCGTGCAACCTGTTGAGCGAGCGCAGGTAGGTCGACTTGCCGCACCCCGAAGGGCCGATCAACGCCGTGACGGACTTGGGCTCGATCGTGAGGGTCACCCCCTCGACGGCACGGAACCCTCCGTAGAAGCAGGAGAGCTTGTCGGTCTCGATCCGCTTGGCCACGGGTTACCTCCGGCCGGCTAGCCGGTTGCGTCGGGTGAGCAACCGCGCTGCTGTGTACAGGAAGACGACGATCAGGATCAGGGTAAGCGCACCGGCCCAGGCGCGGTCGATCGCGGTCTGGTAGGGCTGCTGCGCCTGGTTGTAGATGAACATCGGCAGCCCGCTCTGCGTTCCGTTGAACGGGTTGGTGTTGATGTAGTTGGTCCCGAACACGGTGAGCAGCAGCGGAGCCGTCTCCCCGATCACGCGGGCGACGGCGAGCATGATCCCGGTGACCAGGCCGGCAGAGGCGGTCGGCAGCACGATCCGCGTGATCGTCTTCCACTGCGGCACGCCGAGCGCGTACGAGGCCTCGCGCAGCGCCGTGGGGACCAGCAGCAGCATCTCCTCGGCCGACCGGATGATGACCGGCAGCATGAGGATCACCAGTGCGAGGGCGCCGGCGAAGCCGGAGAACCCCTGGTGCAGCCCGAGCACCCAGAAGACGTAGATGAACAGGCCGGCGACGATCGAGGGCACGCCGGTCATGACGTCGACGAAGAACCGGATCGCGCGCGGTAGCCACCCCCGCCCGTACTCGGTCAGGTAGACGGCTGCCGCGAGGCCCAGGGGCACCGAGATCACGCTGGTGATGGCGACCTGCTCGAGGGTGCCGACGATGGCGTGGTAGGCGCCGCCCCCGGCGTCGGTCGGTGCCACCCCGGCCATGGAGTGGGTCAGGAAGCGCACGTCGAACCGCTTGGCACCGCGGCTGATCGTGTAGCCGAGCACGATCACGAGGGGGGTCAGGGCGACCAGGAACGCCAACCAGGCAAGCGATCGGATGACCTGGTCGACCAGGCGTCTCCGCCGGGAGGCGCCGAGCTTGAGGGCCGACTGGGAGCCCGGCGACAGCGTGACGGCGGTCATACGATCTTGCCCTTGTTGCCCCGGCTGATGACCAGCCGGGCGGCGAGGTTGACCAGCAAGGTGATCCCGAACAGGACCAGGCCGCTCGCGATCAGCGCCGATCGCCCGGTCGCGTTGGCCTCGCCGAACTGGACGGCGATGTTGGCGGCGATGGTGTTGCCGCCCTGCTCGAGGATGTGCCAGTTGATGACGAACGAGGACGCCAGGATCAGGGCGACGGCGATCGTCTCGCCGAGTGCCCGGCCAAGGCCGAGGATGGTCGCGCCGATGATGCCGGACTTGCTGGGCGGCAGCACCGCCATCCGGATCATCTCCCAGTGCGTGGCACCGAGGGCGAGGGCGGCTTCCTTCTGCTGCGGGTCGGCCTGGACCACGATCTCGCGGATGATCGCCGAGATGATCGGCAGGATCATGATCGCCAGCACCACCCCGACCACGAACGGCGAGCGGGTCGGCAGGCCGGCGTAGCGGTCCTTGAACAGCGGGATCCAGGAGAGGTGATGCCCCAGCCAGCCCTGCAGCCCGGCCATCCGGGGGACCAGCCAGACCAGTCCCCACAGTCCGTAGACGACGGACGGCACCGCGGCGAGCAGGTCGAGCAGGTAGCCCATCAGCTTGGCCAGCCGGCGCGGCGCGTACTCCGCGACGAACAAGGCCACCGCCATGGCGACCGGCCAGGCGATGACCAGCGCGATGACCGCGGTCTCGAGGGTGCCGAACGCGATGGCGGCGATGCCGAACGTCGGCGTCGCCGCGTCGGGCTGCCAGAGCTTGGTGCCCCAGAAGCTGGTGCTGTCCTTGGAGATCGCCGGGATGGCCTTGACGACCAGGAAGACCGCGATCGCGGCGAGCAGGACGAGGACGAAGATCCCGGCGGCGGAGGTGACCAACCGCGAGAGCGTGTCGCCGCGGCCCCTGCGGCCCACCAGCTGCGGTGCGGCCGGGTCGGCCGCCTCGGTGAGCAGCGTCATGACGGCCTGCCGCCGGACGCCTCTGCTCGGGACTGCATCATCTGCTCCTCGGTCGCGCGTTCACTGCCGTCCCCACCGAACGCGGCTTGCCCGCCGGTCCCCAGGAGGGGACGGCGGGCAGCCGCGCTGTCATAGCTGATGATGACTAGCTGATGGCCGCGACGGCAGTCGTGACCTTGCCTGCGATGGCCGTCGGGAGCGGGGCGAACCCGAGCCCGGTGGCGGCAGCCTGGCCCGCGCCGGCGGCGTAGGTCAGGTAGTCCTGGAGCAGTGGCACCTTGGCGGCTGTCTTGTACTTGCTGCACACGATGACGTAGGTCAGCGTAGAGATCGGGTAGGCGGCCGGGTCGGTCGGCGCGTAGTTGACGCTGGCGACCAGGTTGTTGCCGGTGCCGGTGATCGTGGCGCCGGCGATGGCGGCGGTCACCGAGGCCGTGGTCAGGGCTACGGCGTTGCTGCCGTTCTTGATCTTCGCCAACGGCAGGTTGTTCGAGGTGGCGAACGCCTGCTCGACGTAGGTGATCGCGCCGGGCGTCTGCTTGACGGCGGCGGCGACGCCGGCGCTCTTCTGCGCGCCCTGCCCGGCCGGCCAGGTGATCGTCTTGCCGGTGCCGAGCGTCCAGTTGGCCTTGGCGGCCGCGTCGAGGTAGCCGGTGAAGACGGCGTTGGTGCCCGAGGAGTCGGCGCGGTAGACGACCGAGATCGGTGTCGCCGGCAGCGTCGCCGAGGGGTTGTCCGCCTTGATCTCCGGGTCGCTCCACGTCTTGAGCTTGCCATCGAAGATGTCGGCGAGGGTGGCGGCCGAGAAGGTCAGGTCGGTGACGCCGGGGAGGTTCCAGGTGACGCCGACGCCGCCGGCGCTGATCGGCAGGTGCCACGCCGGGCTCCC
Source organism: Frankiales bacterium (assembly GCA_033851695.1). Classification (GTDB taxonomy): domain Bacteria; phylum Actinomycetota; class Actinomycetes; order JAWWOL01; family JAWWOL01; genus JAWWOL01. The sequence goes on along the minus strand of JAWWOL010000205.1, from coordinate 2,086 downwards.
GCAGGTCTTGTCGGCAGTGGCCTGCTCGTCGGTCTTCATCGGCACGTCCGAGCCGGCGAAGTCGACCGTGCCGGCCCCGAACTGCTGGATGCCGGCGCCGGAGCCGACCGGCTGGTAGTCGACCTTGGCGCCGCTGCACTTGGCAGCGAAGTCCTTGGACCACTGCTGCTCCATCGGGTCCTGGAAGCTGGAGCCGGCGCCGTTGAGGCTGCCGCTGGCGCAGGCGGCGGCAGCGCTCGAGCCCGAGGCCGAGCCTGACGCCGCGCTGCTGCTGGTGCTGGCGGCGGAGGTGTTGTTGTTGGAACCGCAGGCGGACAGGCTCAGACTGCTGACCATGCCCATGATGGCCAGTGCGGCGAGTCCACCGGTACGGGTGTGCTTCACGTGGAGATCCTCCATGCCCCTGAGGGGCCGTTGGTGATGGCGCGTGAGGGCCGGTCGGCGGCGCCGGGTTGGCCCGGCACCTGCTGCGAAGTTAGGTGCCCAAGGTGGCCGGTCGGCCTGCGCCGGATGAACGGAAGGTGAACGGTCGCGGAGTTCTGCCCACGCAGGCTGCGCGGGCCCTTCCCAGTAGCTGGCCGGAGGGTGAAGAGTGGGCGATTTGCCGGTTTCCGTCCCGCGGACGGTCAGGGCATCCGGTAGGAGACGTCGACGTCCCACTTGGTGAAGCCGAGCCGCTCGTACAGCGCGATGGCGCGGGGATTGGTCTCGTCGACGTAGAGCATCACCTGGGCCAGCCCGCGCGAGCGCAGGTGCCGCAGTCCGACCAGGGTGAGTGCCTGGCCGAGGCGGTGGCCCTGGAACTCCGGGTCGACGGCCAGGACGTAGACCTCGCCGATCGGCTCGTGGCCGTGGCTGTCCGGGGACGGGGCCACCTGATCCTTGCCGTGCACCTTGGTCCAGTGGAAGCCGACCAGCCGGCCCTCGTACTCCGCCAGGAAGAACCCGGCAGGGTCGAACCACGCCTCGTGCTCGCGTCGCTCGAGGTCCTCGAGGGTCCAGCCGCCCTGGTCGGGATAGGCCTCGAACGCCCGTCGGTTCAAGGCGATGACCGCGTCCTCGTCCTCACCCGGCCGGAAGGTGCGGACCGTGACGCCGTCCGGCAGCGGGGCCTCGCCGAGTGGGGCGTGCAGCGACCGCCGGAGCTGCCACAGCACCCGGGAGGTCTCGAAGCCCATGCCGAGCGCCAGCGCTTGCGCCGCCGGGTGCTGTCCGTGCGCCCACAGCCGCAGCCGCCCGTCCGGGCTCCGGGCCAGCAGCCCCTCGACGAGCAGCCGCCCGTACCCTCGCCGCCGGTACGCCGGCCGCACCGCGACCTCGGCGCTCGAGCCTGCGACGGTGTCGGTCACGTCGAGGTGGGCGTAGCCGGCCAGCTGGCCGTCGGGGGCGCGCAGCAGCAGGTTGCGTACGGGGGTGTCGCCGCCGTAGCGCAGGTGCAGCATCACGTGCTCGGACAGGGGAAGCACCCCGTCGGCCTCGGTGACGTCGCGCACCAGGTCGAGAACGGCCGCGAGCTCGTCCCCGCTGAGCCGGGAGCGGTCCTCGAGGTCGGCGGTCACGGCTCGAAACCCTAGTCGTGCAGCGCTCGACCCGAACCGGCAGGCTCAGCCGAAGCGGCCACCGACGTAGTCGGCCGTACGGGGGTCGGCCGGCGTACCGAAGATCTGTTCCGTTGCACCGGCCTCGACGATGCGGCCCGGCTGGTCCTCGGCGGCGAGGAAGAACGCGCACTGCGAGGAGACCCGCTGAGCCTGCTGCATGTTGTGCGTCACGATGACCACGGTGACGTCGGTGGCCAGGTCGAGGATGGTCTCCTCGATTCGCCGGGTCGAGGTCGGGTCCAGGGCGCTGCACGGCTCGTCCATGAGCAGCACCTCGGGGCGTACGGCCAGCGAGCGGGCGATGCACAGGCGTTGCTGCTGGCCGCCGGACAGGCCGCCGCCCGCGGCCCCGAGCCGATTCTTGACCTCGTGCCAGAGGCCGGCGCGGGTCAGGCACTCCTCGACCAGGGCTACCCGCTCGGCCTTGCTGCCGCCAGGGAGCCCGCTCAGCCTCAGTCCGGCCAGCACGTTGTCGGCGATGCTCA
>JAWWOL010000199.1:0-4326 GCA_033851695.1 Frankiales bacterium | reverse complement strand
CCGAGGATGCCGGTGCAGAACCTGCCGGTGTCCCCGAGCTCGAGCAGGGTGCGGTTCAGCCGGCTCAGCGCCGAGTCGGCGGTCATGCCGTCACGGGTGAGCAGCCGCAGGACGTCGCGCGCCATGCCGGTGACCGCCGCCGCGGGAGCACCCTTGCCGCACACGTCGCCGATCGCGATGCCCCAGGACAGCTCCCCGTTGGCGAAGACGTCGTAGAAGTCACCGCCCACCTCGTTGCCCTCGCCGGCAGGGGTGTAGCGGGCGCCGAACTGCACGCCGGGGGCCACGGGCAGGACCGGCGGCAGCAGGTAGGACTGCAGGGCCCTGGCGACACTGCTCCGCTCCTCGTACAGCCGGGCGTTGTCAATCGCCAGGGCCGCCAGCCGGGCCAGGTCGCGCAGCAACCCGACCTCGTCGGCACCGTAGCCGCCGCGGCCCGGCCGGCCGAGGAGCAGCAGTCCCAGGAGGCGGCGGCGGGCGACCAGCGGCAGCACCAGCGCACCGCCGACCCGGTCCTGGCCGAGCGAGACCGGCAGGTTGGCCTCGGTCAGCATCAGCGGGCGATCCGACAACGGCGCACCGGCCAGCCCTTGGACCAGCGAGGCCGCTTCCGGGCGGCCCAGGGCGGCCGCCAGCGCCGTGAGCCGGCCCTCTGCCGCGTGCGCGGTCGACACCAGCTGGGGGACGCGCTCGAACGTCGTCCACACCGCCGACCACGTGGCGGAGCGGGGTACGACCAGCTGGGCGGCCAGAGTCACGGCGAGCCGGACATCGAGGGTGCCGGCGAACATCTCGCTGGCTTCGGCGAGCAGGGCGGTCGACCCGCGTGCACTGAGCTGGGCGATCCTTGCCCGCTCGTCCCGGAGCACGACCGCGACGCGGCCTGCCACGAGCTGGGCCAGGGCGAGGGCATCGTGGTCCAGCACCGGCCCGACGAGCACGAGATAGCCGAACGGCACACCGTTGGCACCGTAGAGCGGGAGCACCTCGCGGCCGTCGACGCCGCCCGGACGGAGCTGCCGGGTGGCCGGCGGGGGCACGTCGTCGTAGGCCGCCTGCACGGACCAGTCGGACTCCTCGGCCTGCTGGGCGACCACCCAGCCGCGGATCAGCCCGAAGGCTTCGACGACGCGGCGCAGCAGCTCATCGATCACCTTGTCGGCCGGGATCCGCTGCTCGATGTCCGCGGGCAGGCCGACCAACCAGGCAACATCACGGCGCGCCGCTCCGAGGATCCGGGGAGGCCTCGAAGTACTCCGGGGAGGCTGCCCGCCCAGCCGGAACCAGATGGCTTTGGCCCCCAGCCGATGCCGGGTGCCCCACTCCTGAGCGATGGCGTCCAGCAGGTAGACGCCGCGGCCGCCCTCCCTGGTCTCGGAGGGTGCGGCCTTCAGGACGAACTGCCCGGGACCTGCGTCGCCGACCTCGATGCGTACGCCCTGGTCGTCGACCTCGACCTCGACCGCGACGTCCGTGCCGGCGTGCACGACCGCGTTGGTCACCAGCTCGGTCACCAGCAGCAGGGCTTCGTCCACCAGGTGCTCAAGGCCGGCGGCGTTCATCACGCCCTCGACCAGGCGCCGAGCTCGGGACGGCGAGGTGCTGTCCGGCGGCAGCCTCGTCTGGGTCCCCAGCGGCTCGGTCACGACCGCATCGTCGTCATGGGGATCGCGTCCTGTGCCGCCTCGAGCGCCTGCACCGCCTCGCGGATGGCCGACAGCACGGCGCCCTCGCCGGCTGCGCCAGCCGCCACCTCGGCAGAGCGCACGGCGGCGAGCGCGGCCGAGACGAGCCGGGGGGCGTCACCGCGCTGGTGGGCCGCCAGCTGTCGGTTGAGCGTCGCCGCCTGCGCGGCCAGCTCCTGACGGCGCTCGTGGAGCTCGATGAAGACCCCGACCTTGGCCCGGAGCACCCACGGGTCGAACGGCTTCGCGAGGTAGTCGACGCCCCCTGCGGTGTAGCCGCGATAAGCCTGGTGCGCCTCGCCATCGATGGCGGTGAGGAACACGATCGGGATCTGGCTCGTCCGTTCGCGGGCCTTGACGTGAGCAGCCGTCTCGAACCCGTCCATCCCTGGCATCTGGACGTCGAGCAGGATCAGGGCGACCTCCTCGACCAGGAGCTGCTTGAGCGCCTCCTCTCCCGAGGTGGCGCGCAGCAGCTCGTAGCCGAGCCCGGACAGGATGGCCTCCAGCGCGAGCAGGTTCTCCGGTCGGTCGTCCACGATGAGGATCTTGGACGGGGTGGTCGAGCCCGATTGTTCGATCATGCGCTCTGGCCATCGGGGGTGCGGCGCCCTGCCAGCCAGGAGCGCATGACGGTGAGCAGGCGGTCGAGGTCGACGGGCTTGGTGATGTAGTCGCTGGCTCCTGCCAGCAGGCTCTTGTCCCGGTCGCCCGGCATGGCCTTTGCCGTGAGGAAGAGCACCGGGAGGTCGGCGAAAGCCGGCGTCGAACGGATCTCGGCCGTCGTCTCGTTGCCGTCCATGTCGGGCATCATCACGTCCATCAGTACGAGGTCGACACGCGGGTTCTGGTGCAGCAGCTCGATGCCGCTGCGGCCGTTGTCGGCATAGAGCACCGACATGCCGTGCAGCTCGAGTGCACTGGTGAGGGCGAACACGTTGCGTACATCGTCATCGACAACGAGCACGCACGCCCCGAGCAACGGGTCGGCCTCCCCCAGGTCGAGCTGTGCGCTGGCCAGGTCGGTCAGCATCGGCACCGGAAGCCGGGTCAGCACGGCGGCGGCCTCGACCACCGGCTCGGTCTCCGCCTCGTCGAAGGGATAGACGGCCGGCACGTAGAGCGTGAACGTGCTGCCGGCTCCCGCCTCGCTGGTCACCGCGATCGCGCCGCCGAGCAGGCGGGCGATCTCCCGCGAGATGGACAGCCCGAGCCCGGTGCCTCCGTACTTGCGGCTGGTGGTGCCGTCCGCCTGCTGGAAGGCCTCGAAGATGAGCTTGAGCTTCTCGGCCGGCACCCCGATGCCGGTGTCGGTGACGCTGAAGGCCAGCACCGTCTCGGCGTCGTTGAGCGTGGGCGTCGAGAAGAGCATGTGCCCGGGAGCTGCGGCGATCGACAGCTGGACGCTGCCCGTCTCGGTGAACTTCAGGGCGTTGCTGAGCAGGTTCTTCAGGACCTGCTGGAGCCGCTGCTCGTCGGTGACCACCGACGCCGGCAGCCCGTCCGCGACGTCGATGAGCAGCTGGAGGTGCTGCTGCTCGGCGAGTGGCCCGAACGTGCTCTCGACGTACTGGCACACCTCGGAGAGGAAGACCGGCGCGGGGTGCACGTCCATCTTTCCGGCCTCGACCTTGGACAGGTCGAGGATGTCGTTGATCAGCGACAGCAGGTCGCTGCCCGCGTTGTGGATGGTGCGGGCGAACTCGATCTGCTTGGCGCTGAGGTTGCTCTCGGGGTTGTCGGCGAGCAGCTTGGCCAGGATCAACAGGCTGTTCAGCGGGGTGCGCAGCTCGTGGCTCATGTTGGCCAGGAACTCCGACTTGTACTGCGAGGACAGGGCGAGCTGCTCCGCCTTCTCCTCGAGGCCGAGCCGGGCCATCTCGATCTCACGGTTCTGGATCTCGATGCTGCGGTTCTGCTCGCCGAGCAGGGCGGCCTTGTCCTCCAGCTCGGCGTTGGTGCGCTGCAGCTCCACCGACTGGACCTGCAGCTCCTGCGCCAGTCGCTGGGACTGCTCGAGCAGCTCCTCGGTGCGGACGTTGGCGATGATCGTGTTGAGGACGACGCCGATGGTCTCGACCAGCTGCTCGAGAAAGCCGGTGTGCATCTCGCTGAAGCTCCGGAACGACGCCAGCTCGATGACGCCGAGGACCTGCTCCTCGAACAGCACCGGGAGTACGAAGACGTCGGCCGGCGGTGCCTCACCGAGACCGCTGCGGATGGTCAGGTAGCTGCCCGGGACGCCTTGGACCCGCAGTGACCGCTTGTCGAAGGCCGCCTGCCCGATGAGCCCCTCGCCGAGGGAGAAGCGGGCGTCCTGGCGGGAGGCCCCATAGCTGGCGGCCAGCCGGAGAACCGGCTGCTCCTCGGCCTGCTCGACCAGGAAGAAGGCCCCCTGGACCGCCTCGACGACGGGGGTGACCTCGCTCATGATCATCTGGGTCACCGCCTGCAGGTCACGCTGGCCCTGGAGCCGTCCCCCGATGCGGGCCAGGTTCGACTTCAGCCAGTCCTGCTGGGCGTTGATGTCGGTGGTGGAGCGCAGGTTGGCGATCATCTGGTTGATGTTGTCCTTGAGCTCCGCCACCTCGCCCTGAGCCTCGACGGTGATGCTGCGGGTCAGGTCGCCCCGGGTCACGGC
>JAWWOL010000146.1:0-16127 GCA_033851695.1 Frankiales bacterium | reverse complement strand
GCGCCGTCCACACGATGTTTGCCGTGCTCCACGCCTATGACATCACCCGCGACGACGCGGTGGACGCGACCCGCTTCATCCGCAGCGCCCTGCACGGATTCGTCAGCCTCGAGGTCAATGGCGGCTTCGGAATGCCGCAGGACGTCGACCGCTCGTTCGACCGGCTCGTCGCCGCAATCGACACCGGCCTGCGGGCCTGGCCCCGCGCGTCCTGATTGGCGGCACTGCGGATCGTCAACCTCGCGCTCGCCTTCTGCCACAAACTGGGCGGTGCTGGTTGCCGGCGGCTACTGGGGGTCTCACCTGCCGGGCACCGTGAGCTGGTTTGCCTGCGGCGCTGCAGGTCTGGGTCTCGTAGGGCCGACGCGGTGTGCCTGGCCGTCGGTCGATAATGTCGTCGTATGAGTGATCCCGTACGCGTCATCGCGCTCCTGCAGACCCTGCCCGGCAAGGGCCCGGAGGAGGTGGCCGCCTTTGCCGCGCTGGCCCCGCTCGTACGCGCCGAGGACGGCTGTCTGCAGTACGACCTGCACCCTGTGCTCGACCATCCCGATCGGTTCGTCGTGATCGAGCAGTGGGCCTCGCGGGCGGCGCTGGCAGCTCACGCGGCGTCGGAGCACATGGCCGCGGCGAGCAGGAACAGTGCCGCCTACCGGGCGGGTCCGGCCGAGGTGCTCGTGCTGACCGACGACCCGGTGGCCTGAGGCCGCTCAGACCGGGGCCGCGAAGCCGCCGGGTCCTGGAGGCGGCGGCGGGGGAGGGGCCGGTGAGGACACCGGCGGGGCGTACGGCTGCTGCCCCGACCAGGGTGCAGGCAAGGGCACAGACACGGCGGCCCCGACCGGCAGCCGTCCGGACAGCTCCTCGCGCCGGCGCCGCTCTGCGATGACCGCTGTCAGGATGGCCCACCCCGGAGTCCCCGGCGGCGGAGGGGGCGAGGTCACCGCGGCAACAGCGTGCAGCAGCTGACCGCCGACCCGTTCGCGCGCAGCGGGGTCGAGCTGGGCCGCACGGCCGAGGAACTGCCGGATCGCCAGGCCGAGTGAGTCGGGGACCCGGGACAGGTCGAGGCCGGCCGCCCACCCGGCGAGGGGCGGCGGCATCACCGCGGGCACCGACTCGTGGCCCGGGATCCGCTCGTTGACGACCAAGGTGCCGGCGAGCATGTCGCCCAGCCGCTTGGCCCGCTCCGAGCTCACCATCGTCAGGATGCCGACGAGGCCGAGCGACAGGAACTTGTCGACGATCAGGCCCTCGACCTCGCGGATGACGATGGAGGTGAACGGCGCCGGCCCGCCGTCGTCCCGTACGACCCGGAGCCCCATCGCCGCCTTGCCCAGCGTCCGGCCGCGCCAGAGCGTCTCGAGCACGATCGGGTAGCCCAGAAAGCAGCCCAGGAACAGCACCAGGGTCAAGGTCGCGGCCAGGGCGGAGTCGAGGTGGATCCCGATCGCCCCGTAAGCCACGGTCAGTGCGAACAACGCCACGAACTGCACGATCAGGTCGAGGCCGAACGCGACCGTGCGCGAGGCCAGCCGGGCCGGCCGCAGCTCGAGCTCCACGGCCTCGCCGGTGACCATGCCGCCGGGCGGCGGGTAGCCGTAGCTCATCCGGGCCCCCTCGAGTTGCCGCCCGTACGAGCGGCTCGGACGCTAGTCTGCCTGCAGGTGAGCTTGTCGTCCGGGAAGGGGGCCACCGCGTGGACGTCGACGCGTTCGTGGCGTCCCGCTCGCCCCAGTGGGTCCGGCTCGGCCAGCTGTCCCGCCGCGCTCGCCGGCCGGGGCGGATGACGGGGGACGACATCGACGAGCTGGTGCTGCTCTACCAGCGCGCCGCCACCGACCTGTCCACCGTACGATCCGCGGCGCCTGATCCGGCGCTGGTCGGCCGGCTCTCCCGGCTGGTCGGCGACGCGCGGTCCGCGGTCACCGGCCCGCACGGCGGCGCCTGGGTCAATGCTCAGCACTTCGTCACCGTACGGTTCCCGGCCGAGCTCTACCGGCTGTGGCGCTGGTGGGCGTCGGTCGGCGTGGTGTTCATCGCCGTGTCGGTGTCCATGGGGGTGTGGATCGCGACCAACCGGCACGTGCAGTCCCAGCTCGCCCCGCCGGACGTCGTGAAGTCCTTGGTCAACCACGACTTCAAGAGCTATTACTCCGACCATCCGGCCCACGACTTCGCCCTCCACGTCTGGATCAACAACGCCTGGGTGGCCGCGCTGTCCCTGGTCTCCGGGGTGTTCCTCGGCGTGCCGACCGTCTACCTGATGTTCGAGAACGCGGTCAACGCCGGGGTGGACGGCGGTTACATGGCGGCTGCCGGACACACCGGCGAGTTCTTCGGTCTGCTGCTGCCGCACGGCACGCTCGAGCTCACGGCGCTGTTCATCGCCGCCGGGGTCGGCCTCAAGCTCGGCTGGACCGTCGTCGACCCGGGACCACGCCGGCGTACGGACGCGTTGGCCGAGGAGGGCCGCGCCGCCGGAGCCGTGTCCATCGGCCTGGTCGGGGTCCTCGCGGTCTCGGGCATCCTCGAGGGCTTCGTGACGCCGTCGCCCCTGCCGACCTGGGCGCGGCTCGCGATCGGGATCGGCGTGTGGTGCTGCTTCATCGCCTACGTGGTCCTGCTCGGCGGTCGGGCCGTGCGGGCCGGCGAGACCGGCGACGTGTCCCTCGACCTGCGTGCCCAGATCGCCCCGGTCGCGGCCTAGAGGCGGCCGGCCGCCTTCAGCTCCAGGTAGGCGTCGGCGACAGCCGGGGCGAAGGTCGCCGGCGGCTCGTCGACCACTTCGACCCCACGCCGGCGGAGCAGCGCCGAGACCTGGTCGCGGCCGGCTTGAGCCTGCTCGGCAGCGGCCGCAGCATAGACCCGTCCGGCCTCGCCCCGACCGGCCCGCATCCTGGACAACTCGGGGTCCGCCACGGCACTGAGCAGCACGGTGTGCCTGCGCAGCAAGGGTTCGAGCGCCGGCAACAGTCCCTCACGTACGGCTGCCGGCTCGAGCCCGGTCATCAGCACCACGAGGCAGCGCTGTCGTGCCTCGGACAGGATCGCCACCACCATCGCCCGGTAGTCCGCCTCGATCAGCGACGGCTCGAGCGGTGTCACCGCGGAGACGACCGCGGGCAGCGCATCTCCGGCGGAGGACCGGCGGACCCGGGCCCGTACGCCCCGGTCGAAGGCCAGCAGCCCGATCCGATCGCCGGCCCGGCCGGCGAGTGCGGTCAGCAGCAGGGTCGCGTCGATGGCGGCGTCGAGGCGTGGGACGTCCCCGACCCGGCCCGCCGAGACCCGCGACGTGTCGAGCACGATCAGGATCCGCCGGTCGCGCTCCGGCCGCCAGGTCCGTACGGCGACGCCACCGCTGCGGGCGGTCGCGCGCCAGTCGATCGACCGGACGTCGTCGCCGGGGACGTACTCCCGCAGGGAGTCGAACTCGGTGCCCTGCCCGCGTACGCGAGCCGCGACCAGCCCGTCGAGCTGGCGCAGCCGAGCCAGCCGCTCGGGCAGAAAAACCCTGCTGGTAAAGGGAGGCAGCACGCGGACCCGCCACGGGACGGACTGCCAGCCCTGCCGACCGGCCAGTCCCAGCGGGCCGGTCGAGCGGGCGGTGACCCGGTCGGCAAGGCGGTCGCCGCGCCGGGTCGGCACCAGCACGCCGTCGAGCCGGCGCCGCTCGCCGGCCGGCACCACCACGCGGTAGCGGCGCGGCATCGCGGCTGCACTTGGCGGCCACGCGTCGCGGATGACGGCGCGCACCTTGCGCCGGCCGGTGTTCTCCACGATCAGCCCGACGTCGAGCGGCTCACCGAGCCGGCCGGTCTGCTCGCCGGTCCTGGTGTAGCGCAGCGCCCCGGTTGCCCCTGCCAGCAACACATCGAGCGCCACCAGCACCAGCAATGCGAGGGTGAGCCAGCCGACCGTTGCCCCGTGCGCCGGCCAGCCGAACGCGATCGCCACGAAGATCGCGGCGAGCAGCGGGGTCCGGCCGGTGAGGGACATCGGCTAGCGGGGGACCGGCACGGTGGCCAGAACGCCGTCGAGCACACCGTCCGGCGTGACGCCTTCGATCTGCGCCTCGGGCCGCAGCGCGATCCGGTGCCGCAGGGTCGGCCGGGCCAGAGCCTTGACGTCGTCGGGCGTCACGAAGTCCCGGCCGGACAGCCAGGCCCACGCCTTGGCAGTGTTGAGCATCGCGGTCGCGCCACGGGGTGAGGCACCCAGGGACAACGACGGTGAGGTGCGCGTCGCCCGGCACACGTCGACGATGTAGCCCATCACCTCCGGGCGTACGGACACCCGGCGTACGGCGGCCCGGCCGGCCTCGAGCTCGGGCCTCCCGGCCACGGCGGTGAGCCCGGCAGCGGCAAGGTCACGCGGGTCAAAGCCTCCGTGATGCCTTGTCAGCACGGCAATCTCGTCGTCGCGACCCGGCAGCGGCACGGTCAGCTTGACCAGGAACCGGTCAAGCTGGGCCTCGGGCAACGGGTAGGTGCCTTCGTACTCGATCGGGTTCTGCGTCGCGATGACGACGAACGGGTCCGGCAACGGCCGCGGCTGCCCGTCGACGCTGACCTGACGCTCCTCCATCGCCTCCAGCAGCGAGGCCTGGGTCTTCGGTGGCGTCCGGTTGATCTCGTCCGCCAGCAGCAGGTTGGTGAACACCGGCCCCTGCCGGAACTCGAACTCCGCAGTGCGCGCGTCGTAGACCAGCGAGCCGGTCACGTCGCCCGGCATCAGGTCCGGCGTGAACTGGACCCGGGCCATCTCGAGGCTGAGCGACTGCGCGAGCGCCCGTACGAGCAGCGTCTTGGCCACGCCCGGCACACCTTCGAGGAGCACATGGCCACGGCAGAGCAGCGCGATCACCAGCCCGGTGACGGCGGCATCCTGGCCGACGACCGCCTTGGCGACCTCGGTCCGCAGCCGGACGAGCGACTCCCGCGCGGCGTCACCGGCTTCGCGTTCGACGTTGGACGGCGGGGGGCTCAGGGGCATCGACGTCACGTTCGGCGTACCTCCGCTTCGAGGGCATCGAGCTGGTCGGCCAGGGCGACGAGCGCCCGGTCGTCCTCCGGTTCGGCACCGTACAGGAGTGCGGCGACGTCGGTCGGACTGCGTCCGGTACGGGCGGCGACGGCGGCGACCAGCGCGGCACCCGCGTCGTCGTGACGGACACCGAGCCGTGGCGCCATCCGGGCGACGGCCGCGGCCCGCAGCGCTGTCGCGGCCCGCCGTCGAGCCCGGCCGGCGCGGTAGAGGCGGCCCTGCCCCTCGACCGTCTCGGACGCCCGGATCACCACCGGCAGCGGCTCCGGGACGACTCGGCCGAGCCGGCGCGCCCGCCAGAGCATGAGCAGCGCCGCAGCGATGACCGCCTGGAGCACGGCCCAGCCGAGCCGTCCGGGCAGCAGCTCGGACAGCGGCGTGGTGCCGTCGGTCGAGGGCTGCAGGTGCACCGGTCCGGGCACCAGCCAGAGCACCTGGGTGCCGTGGCTGAGCAGCCCGATCCCGAGGGCCGCGTTGCCGTCCCTGCCCAGGTTGGCGTTGCTCAACGTCGCGGCCGAGCCGATGTCCACGAAGCCGCCGCCGCCTGCCGCGGGCTGCGCGTACAGCGTCCCGTCGTAGCAGGTCTGGCTCGGCGTCGTGTCACCCGGCCGGCGGGCATAGCTGTCGCCTCCGGCGTAGACGCTGCCCGCCAGGACGGCGTCCGGCTGGTTGCAGTCGAGGTTCTTGACCGTGAGGCCGAAGCTGCCGACGGTGACCAGCCCTGGCTGTACGGCCGCGAGCGAGTCCACATCCGGCGCGATCAGCACGACGGTGATGCCGGCGGGCAGCCGGCGCAGCGGGCTGAGGTCCTGCTCGTGTGCGGGGTCGGCGACCACGACCGTGGTCCCTGACCCGGCGGCGGCGGTCACCTGCGCGATATCGGTGAGCCGGGTCACCGGAACGCCGCGGTCGGCGACCAGGGCCGCCAGCGCGTGCCCGCCGTCGGGGTCGTAGGACTGCGGGTCCATCGTGCCGTGCTGGGTGCCGTGGCGGGTGATGAGGACAGCGGCGATCGCGACCACGACGACGGCAACGACGACGACGGCGAGCCCGCGATAGCGTTTGGCATGCTCGCGACCAGACCAAGATCGGGCCGGCGGCGCGGGCGCCTGCTCCGCTGTCCCCGGCAGCAGCGGCGGTGCGACGCTCACGGCACCGCCAGTGCACGCGCCGGCCGGGCGGCCTCGACGGCAGCGTCGATCTCGGTGAGCCGGCGGTAGTCCTCGGCGTCCGCCTGCTGCTGCCCGTACCAGATCCTGGCGAACCGGTCGGCAGCCTCGGTCAGGTCTGCGGCCTCGCCCGGCAGGGCCCGCCCACCGTCGGCGGCCAGCTCGTACGCCGTACGGCCGGGTCGCCGGTCGACCAGCGCGCGTTCCTCGAGGCTGCGGGAGATGGCGCGCAGCCGCTCGCGTACGGCCTCGGCCCACAGGCCCTGCTCGGCGAGCCGCGCGGCCAGGGCCCGATGATCCCCGGCGGTCGTCTCCGGGTCGAGGTGCAGGGCCTGGTTGCTGCGGCCGCCCCTGGCACGCGGGCCGACCTGCCAGGCGATCAGCACGACGAGCACCGCGAGGGTCCCCAGCAGCACCGAGAGCGCAGCAGCACCACCGGTCTGGGCGGCCGCGGCGTCCCACGCCCGGGCGATCTCGCGCAGCACCCACTGCAGCGGGCGGAGCCACCAGGGCGGCTGGGCCTGCTGGTACGGGGTCTTGGCGAGCTCGTGCCGCGCGGCGCTCTGTGCCCCCTGCCGGGTGAGCGGGCCGGCCGCCAGCAGGAGGACGGTCATCTCAGCCGTAGGCCGGAGGGGCGGGGACGGCAGCCCCGCCGGGCCGGTTCTGGGCCGCCTGCTGGAGCTGCACGTCGAGCGCCTCGACGCGGATCCGCCGGTCGATGTAGAGCAGGGTCAGCATGCCGGCCAGGAACGGCGCGGTGAGCGTTGTGACGATCACCCCGACGATCGCACCGACGATGATCGTGACGGCGCTGAGGTGGACGGCCTGGTCGGTGCTGCTGGAGTTCAGCTGGCTGAAGAGGTCGCCGGCGCCGGCGCCGAAGGTGATGAACGCGAACGGGGTCGCGACCGCGGCGGCGATGACGCGGCTCAGCGCCCGGATCCCGAACACCCGCCAGAAATTGGGTGTGACCAGCCGGTAGCTGCGCCGGATGGCCGCGATCACGCCGATGCGTTCGAGGACCAGGGCCGGCATCACCAACGCCCAGGCGCCCCAGAGGAATGCGCCGGGCAGGATGCAGAGGACCAGGCCGACGATCTGGCACAAGCCCACCAGGAGGCTGGCACCGAGCACCCGCCAGGCCATCGGCTTGACCCGCTGCCAGGCCGAGCCGGCAGTGCTCGGCTGACCGAGCACGCTGTCGCTCACGACGAGGCAGAGCATGCCGGTCAGGATCGCGCCGCAGACCAGGTTGACCAGCAGGACCGCGAACGTGCCGGTCAGTGACCGGGCCAGGTCGGCGCCGGTGGGGCTGCTGGAGTTGTTGAAGCCCAACCCGGCGAAGCCGCCGCCGCTGAGGGAGCCGGTGAGCGCCTGCAGGCCGAGGGACGCCCCCTGCTGCACGCAGGCAACGACCGCCGACAGCCCGAGGGTCGCCTTGGGGTGCCGGCGGATGGTGGTGAACGCGCCGTCGAGGATCTCGCCGACCGCGAGCGGGCGCAGCGGGATGATGCCCGGCTTCGCCGCGACCGCAGCGTACGGCTGGTAGGCCTGGTAAGCCTGATAGCCGGGGTAGCCGTAGCCGGGCGGCGCGCCGTAGGCGGGCGGGGGCGCGCCGTACGGCGGGGGCGGTGGTGGCGGGGGTGCGCCGTACCCACGCTGGTCGGGCTGGTCCCCGCTCGGTGCGGGCCAGCTCGGCGGTTCGGTCATGCATCCCCCTCCGGGTGCGGTCCCGACATCGTGTCATGCGCGGCGACGGCTGGCCTTGACCGGCGGACGACCCGCCGGGCCGGTCGTGGGTGCGATGATGCCTTGTGGACTACCGCCGCCCTTCCCCTCGACTGTGGCGTGCCCGCCAGCTGCTGTGGGCGGTCATCGCGGTGCCGGTCACCATCGGCCTCACTCTCCTGCTGTGGCTGACCGCCAACGCCGCCGCCGGAGTGATCACGTTGGTGGTCTGCCTGGTGCTCGCCGGCGCCGAGTGGGTGCTGCTGCGTGGGCGCTACCGGTCCTGGGGCTACGCCGAGCGTGAGGAGGACCTGCTGATCCGGCAAGGCTTCCTGTTTCGCCGGATGTCGGTCGTCCCGTACGGGCGGATGCAGTTCGTCGACGTGACCGCCGGCCCGGTCGAGCGGATCTTCGGGCTGGCGACGGTCAAGCTGCACACGGCGGCCGCCGCGACCGACGCCAAGCTGCCCGGCCTGGCCAACGCGGAGGCCGAGCGGCTGCGGGACCGGCTCGCGTCGCTGGGCGAGGCGCAGGCGTCCGGGCTGTGACTACGCCGTCCGGGGTCCCGACCAGCGCTCCTCCCGGTGAGCTTCCGGACGCCGTACGAGGTGAGTGGTCGCGGCTGCACCCGCTCTCGCCGGTGCTGCGGTTCAGCCAGGCCGCCGCCGGCATCATCGTCATCGTGGGCGCCCGGCAGTTCGGCAGCCACGACTCCCACATCGGCAACTGGATCTTCGACGTCGTGCTGCTGGCGCTCGCCGTCGTCGGCGGGGTCGTGGCCTGGGCCGTCACCCGGTGGCGGGTCGTCGGCACCGAGCTGCAGATCAACACCGGCCTGATCCGCCGCCAGTCCGTACGCGTGCCGCTCACCCGGGTCCAGTCCATCGACGTGGTCCGCCCGCTGCTGGCCCGCGCCCTCGGCGTCTCGGAGCTGCGGGTCGAGGTTGCCGGGCACGGGTCGGGCAAGTCACGGCTGGCCTACCTCGGCGAGGACCAGGCGCTGCGGGTACGGGCCCAGCTGCTCGCGGTCGCCCACGGCCTGCACCAGGACACGCCCGAGCCACGGGAGCGGCCGCTGTGGCAGGTGAGCAACGGCCGGCTGCTGGCGTCGTTGCTGCTCGGGCCGGTGGTTGCGTCGCTGGTGGCGCTCGCTGCCATCGCCGTCGCCGCGTTCGAGGTGCCGGCGGAAGCCCGCGGTGGCCTGCTCGGCGTGCTCGTACCCTTCGTGCTCGCCGTCGCGGCCGGGGTCAAGAAGCGGCTGAACAACGAGTTCTCGTTCTCCGTGGCCGAGGCGCCGGACGGCCTGCGGCTGCACAGCGGGCTCACCCAGACCCGCGCCGAGACCATCCCGTACGGTCGGGTGCAGGCCATGCGCTACGTCCAGCCGCTGCTGTGGCGGCCCCTCGGCTGGGTGCGCCTCGAGATCGACGTGGCCCGCCAGCGGCAACGTGACCGGGACGAGCGCGAGAGCAACCAGCTGGTCCGGGCGGTGATGCCGGTCGGCACCGCCGCCGACGCAGAGCTGTTGCTCAGCAGGGTTTTTCCGGGCGCCGACATCAAGCCGCCGCCATCGGGGGCACGTCCGCCGGGCCGGGCCCGCTGGCGCACGCCGCTGTCCTACTGGTCGCTGCTGGCGTGGGACGACGGCGTCTACCTGCGCACGCGCACCGGGCGGATCAGACCGGCAACGGTCGTCGTCCCGCTCGAGAAGCTGCAGTCCCTGCGCTACCGGCAGGGCCCGGTGCAGCGGTGGCTGCGCCTGGCCACCGTGCACGGCGACACCGCCGGCCGGCACTGGCAGGCCGTGGCGGTCTCCCGGGACGCCGCCGAGGCCGAGCGCCTGCTCGAGCACCTGACCATCGCGGCGAGCCAGGCCCGCAAGACCGGCCGGATGCGGTCCCGTACGGACGTCCGCCCGCATGCGTGACCTCCGCCTGGCCCTCGTGCTGGCCGTCGCACTGGCCGCCCCTTCCGGGCTGGCCAACGCCGCGGTCGTCGCACCCGCCGCGCCGCAGCCCGAGCCCGTGGTCCTCGACGGGACCCACGCCGTCGTCCGCTGGCGCAACGACCCCGCAGCGACGCGCGTGGTGGTGCGCCGCCTCGCCGGTACGGTCGCACCGGCCGGCCCGCTCGACGGGGAGCCCGTCTTCGACGGACCGCCCGCGGCGGTGAGCCTGCAGCTGGTCACCGACACCGTGGTGGTCGGGGCGACCTACACCTACGGCTTCTGGTCCTACGGAGCGGCCGGCGCCGTGTCGGCCGAGACGACGCACAGCATCAAGGCGACGGCGCCGCCGCTGCTCAAGGCGCCTGCGGTCGTCTCCGACGCCGGCCCGTCGGCGAGGTTCGCGCTCAGCTGGGGCAACCCGGCCAACCCGGCCGGGACTCCGTACACCGTGAAGTACGCCACCGCGTCCGGCTGGGTGATCTGGCTGCTCGACACGGCCGTGACCCGTGCCGTGTTCGGGGGCGGCGCCGGCCCGTTCGTGCCTCGGCCCGGGGCGAGCTACGGCCTGGAGGTGCTCTCGCAGGACCCGTACGGCAACGACACCCGGCACGCGCTGGCGACGGTGGTCGAGCCGTACGACACCCGGTCGGCCGTGCTGTCCAAGGGCTGGCGGACGCTGGCATCGGCACGCCGCTGGGCGGGCACGGTGGCCGTCTCGGCCAAGCCGGGCGCGACGATGACGTTCCACGTCACCGGCACCAAGGTCACGGTGATCGCCGACCGCTGTCCCGGGTGTGGCAAGGCTGTGGTCACCGTGGACGGCCGAACCCGGCTGGTGGCCGACACGCACGCCGGGAAGCTGTCCGTACGGCAGCAGGTCGGGACCGTGGCGCACCTGCCGGCCGGGCGGCACGTGGTCGTGATCAAGGTCGTCGGCAGCACCGGTCACCCGGCCCTCCAGCTGGACGGCCTGGCCGCCCTGGGGTGACCCTCGGTAACGCCTGTGCAAAGACCCTGGAGCCGGAGTGGCCCCGGAAATCGCTGCGAGGTGCGACGATGGGGGCGTGAGAGGTCGCGTACTCGTCGTCGATGACGACCAGGCACTGGCAGAGATGCTCGGCATCGTCCTGCGCGGAGAGGGCTTCGAGCCCTTCTTCGTCGAGGACGGGGACAAGGCGATGGCGGCGTTCCGGGAGTACAAGCCCGACCTCGTGCTGCTCGACATCATGCTGCCGGGCACCGACGGCATCGAGGTGTGCCGGCAGATCCGGGCCGAGTCCGGGGTGCCGATCGTGATGCTCACCGCGCGCGCCGACACCCTCGACGTCGTGGTCGGGCTCGAGTCCGGCGCCGACGACTACGTGATGAAACCGTTCAAGTCCAAGGAGCTGGTCGCGCGGGTCCGTGCCCGGCTGCGCCGCAAGGACGACACGGCGCCCGAGCTGCTCACCATCGGTGAGGTCACCATCGACGTCGCGGGGCACACCATCGCCCGCGACGGCGAGATGATCGCCCTGACGCCGCTGGAGTTCGACCTACTCGTCGCGCTGGCCCGCAAGCCGTCCCGGGTCTTCACCCGCGAGATGCTGCTGGAGCAGGTCTGGGGCTACCGGCACGCCGCCGACACCCGGCTGGTCAACGTGCACGTGCAGCGGCTGCGGGCCAAGGTCGAGCGCGACCCCGAGAAGCCGCAGGTGGTCGTCACCGTCCGGGGGGTCGGCTACAAGGCCGGTCCGCCCTGACCTCGGTCCAGCGCCGGCTCCGCCGTTTCGTACGGCGCCTGCCGATGATGTCCGGCCTGGCCTACCGCCGGGCCCTCGAACGGCGCCGCCGCTCGCTGCAGCTCCGCGTCGTCGCCACCACCTTGGTGGTGTCCGCGGCGGTCGTCGCGGTCGTCGGCCTGCTCGTCGCATCGCAGGTGCGTGACTCGATCCTGTCGGCCAAGGTGGACGACTCGCTGCGGGTCGCGGGCGAGGCGCTGAACAGCTTCGACACGGCGATGTCGAAGTCGTCCCCGTCCGAGCAGCTGACGCTCTCCTCGGACATCCGGGCCGCCCTGCAGGCTGCCGCCGACAAGTCCGGTGGCGACCGCAACCCGGTGGCCCTGACCGGCACCGGCAGCACCGTGATCGCCCGCTCCGTGGACAAGTCGCTGAGCCCCAGCAACGTGACGGACAACCCCGAGCTCAGGGATGCCGTCAGCAGCAAGGCACCCGGCAGCAGGGCCTGGCAGTACGTCCGCATCGCGCTGGCGAACGGCAAGAGCGAGAGCGGCCTGGTCGTCGTCCAGTCGGCCGCCGTGCCGACACTGGCGAGTGCGACCAGCCCTGGCGAGTACCGCCTCTACGTCTTCTTCCCGCTGGACGCTCAGGCCAAGGTGCTCACCCTCGTGCAGCGCACCCTCCTGCTCGGCGGCATCGGGCTGATCCTCCTGTTCGGCGGCATCGCCTGGCTGGTGACCCGGCAGATCGTCCAGCCGGTCCAGCACACGGCCCGCATCGCGGAGATGCTCGCGGCCGGCCGGCTGCAGGAGCGCCTCGCGATCCGTGGCACCGATGAGCTGGCCAAGCTCGGTCTGTCGTTCAACAAGATGGCGGACAGCCTGCAGCGGCAGATCCGTGAGCTCGAGGACCTGTCCCGGGTCCAGCGCCGCTTCGTCTCCGACGTGTCGCACGAGCTCAGGACACCGCTGACCACCGTTCGGATGGCGGCCGACGTGCTGCACGCCGCGCGCGGTGACTTCCCCCCCGCGGTGTCCCGGTCGGCCGAGCTGCTGCAGCACGAGCTCGACCGGTTCGAGGCGCTGCTGGTCGACCTGCTCGAGATCAGCCGGCACGACGCCCGTGCCGCCGTCCTCGAGCCCGAGTCGGTCGACGTCTGCGACCTGGTGCACTCGGTGGTCGACCTGTCCCGCTCGCACTCCACCCGGACCGAGTGCCCGCTCGAGCTCGAGCTTCCGCCGGGCCCCGTCGATGCCGAGGTCGACGCCCGCCGCGTGCAGCGCATCGTCCGCAACCTGATCAACAATGCCCTGGAGCACGGCGAACGGCGTCCCGTACGGGTCACCGTGGCGGCTTCCGATGATGCCGTCGCGATCTCCGTGCGGGACTCCGGCGTGGGTCTGCGCCCCGGCGAGGCGACGTTGGTCTTCAACCGGTTCTGGCGGGCCGACGCCGCTCGGGCCCGCTCCTCCGGCGGCACCGGGCTCGGCCTGGCGATCGCCCTCGAGGACGCCCGGTTGCACGGCGGGTGGCTCCAGGCCTGGGGCGAATCCGGTGTCGGAGCCAACTTCCGCCTCACCCTGCCGCGTCGGGCGGGTGAGCCGCTGCAATCCTCGCCGTTGCCGCTGGAGCCCGAGGACGTGCCGACCCCCGAGCCGGACGACGCGACGCCCACCGCCACGAGTCACCACCCCGAGCGCCCGGCGCTCCTTCCGGTGACCCTCCGCGGGATCGGCCAGCCCCGCCCGGCCGACCCCACGCCGCCGTCCCCGGAGGCGCTCCGTGGGTGACCGTCGCCGGCTGACCGCCGTGCTGACCGCGGCTGCGCTGTCCTGCGTGGTCGCGACCGGTTGCGCCGGCGTGCCGCAGGTGGGGGCGATCCACAAGGTGGCGCCGGCTCCGAACGCCCAGGTGGGCCCGGACAACCAGGCCCAGCAGGCGCAGGGTCCCGTCGATGGGGCCAGCCCGGCCGCGATCATCCAGGGCTTGCTGGTGGCGATGTCCGACGGCGACGACGATGCCGCCGCGCAGTTCTTCACCAAGGACTACAGCCTCCACTGGCGGGCGAACGAGGGTCAGCGCCGGGTGGTGTTCTCCGACGCGGTGGCGCCGTCGCAGGTCCCCAAGCAGAAAGACAAGTGGCAGGTCCAGCTCAACGAGTCGGGAGTGATCGACTCGACCGGCAACTACTCGCGGGCGAACGCGGTCTTCCCGGTCACGTTCACCTTCACCCTGGTGAACGGGCGGGAGTACCGGATCAGCAACGTCTCCCAGCTCGGCACCTTCGTCCGCGCCGCAGACCTCTCACAGGTCGCGGCCCCGGTGCGCCTCTACTTCCCGAGCGCAGCGACAGCCCCGGGAGCGATCCCACGGCTGGTCCCCGACACGGTCTTCCTGAAGCCGGACAGCCAGGTCAGCCAGGTCGTCGAAGCACTCCTCGGGGGTCCCACCAGCTGGTTGGCCCCCGCGGTCAGGACCACCGTCCCGCAGACGACCTCGGTGCTGGGAGTCCTGCCCGACACGCGCACCGGGCTGACGACGATCAACCTGTCCAGCCTGCCGGACCGCTCCCAGGCGGCCACGCTCGAGGCGCAGCTCGCGTACACGCTCGCACCGGCCCAGTTCGGGGTCTCCACCCTCCAGCTGCAGGTGATGGGAGAGCCGCTGGGCAACGCCTTCAGCCTCAGCGACATCAACCCCGGCTACGACCCGGACGTCCTGCCTTCCGACGCGCCGCTCTACTACATCTCGCCGCAGGACACCTTGGTCAGCCTGCCGAGCAGTCCCCAGCAAACCACCGCGAACGGCCTGTCGGCCGGGGCGGCCAAGCCGACCCCGACGACCGTGCTCGACCACGTCGGCAAGGTGCAGCGGATCGCGGTTGCCACGACGCCCAAGGCCGACGGGACGATCCCGCTGGCTGGGGTCCGCACCGCTCCCGCGGGCGCGACCCTGGTCCTGAGCTCGACGAAGAACCCGGCCGCTGACCCGTGGACCAGTGCGGCCCTGCCCGCGGCCAAGGCCATGAGCACCCCGTCCTTCCAGGCAGGGAGCAGCGCCGTCTGGACGGTCGTGCGCAACGCTGATGACAGCACCCAGGTCTACCGCGTGCCGCTGGCCGATGGCAGTCCGGGCACCCCGATCCCTGTCGACGCGCAGAGCGACGAGGACAAGAGTCCGATGACCAAGATCTCCGCCCTACGGCTCTCGCGGGACGGCTCGCGGGTCGCCCTTGTCGCGGGCGGCCGGGCGTACGTCGGCGTCGTCGTCCCTCCTCGCGCTGACGGGGGAACCTGGTCGATCAGCGGGCTCCGGCCGGTCATCACGGTGGACGCCGACGCCTCAGCCGTAGACGTCTACTGGGAGGACCAGACGACCGTCGGCGTGCTGACGCAGGCCGGCGACCCGCCCAAGATCACCACCTCGCTCTCCACCGCCTCCTCCGACGGCTACACGGTGTCCCCGAACGGGACGGTCGACCACCTCACGGTGGGCGGCAGCTACTCCGGCGCCCTGCAGTTCGCCGGCGGGCCTGGGCAACCCTGGGTCGCCTCCCGGGACGGGACGCTGACCCGTCAGCCGTCACCGGACACGTCGGGCGAGGCCGTGCTGCCGGGCGACCAGCCCTGGGAACCGATCGACCACGGGACCTGGCCGACCTACCCCGGCTGACCGACAGTCCCCCCTTACGGTGAGAGTGTGATGGACCCTCCGACCTGACGGCACGATGGCGGGCATGGCTCAGTGGGCGGCGGCCCAGCGGGTCGCCGGGGTGCCCCTGTGTGGCGCAACCCCGCCGAAGGATGGACCCAAACGGGTGCCCGGACACCACCGTGGGTCCACGCTTTCCGCCGGGCTGCCGGCAGACGAGACCGCGGAGGAGTGGGCGAGCACGGGAACCAACAGGCCACGCTCCCCCTTGGCACCAGCACGGGACCAACCCGGACAGGCACGCTCACGGCGACAGCACGATTCCGGCCAATCACACTGTCACCGTAAGGGGGGCCGCCAGTTCAGCTTCCTCTCCACAGCCGGCGTCTGCGTCCACAGCGGTCGATCGCCGGTGGTGGTGAGGCGCCCGGCGGCCGAGGCTCGGAGCATGCGCCTCCTCCTCGACCTGCTGCTGCCGTGTTCCTGTGTCGCCTGCCCCTCGGAACGCGGTCCGGTCTGTCCTGACTGCGGTTCACAGCGCTGGGAACCGCGACGTCGCGACCCGACCCCACGACCGACCGGCTTGCCGCCGGTGTGGGCGGCGGCGGAGTTCGGCGGGCCGATGCGCGACCTGGTCCTCGCCTACAAGCAGGACGGCTGCTGGCCAGCGTTGCGGCCGCTCACGACGGCGTTGACCGACACGGTTCTCGCCGCGACGCGGGGGCGAGCCGGGCCGATCCTGCTCGTCCCGGTGCCGTCCTCGGCCGCAGCGCGCAGACGGCGCGGGCACCATCACGTGCTGGCCCTCTGCCGCCGGGCCGGCCGTGGTGGCGACCTGCGCGCGGCGGGGGTCAGCGTGGC
>JAWWOL010000117.1:0-6401 GCA_033851695.1 Frankiales bacterium | reverse complement strand
GTCGTCTTCGGCTCGCCCACCGATGTCACCTGGGCATCGCAGCCGACCAAGTCCGGTGCGACTGCGTTCGCGGCGCCCCTGGACGAGAACCTGGTCCCGCAGCAGACGCTCGACAACTTCGCCAAGGGCTCACTGACCCCCTGCCAGGACAACGGCCACACGTACTGCATGCGCAACGACATCGCGCAGGTGGTGCTCTGGTACAACAAGACGCTGATGGACAAGTGGGGTTACACGGTGCCCACCACCTGGGCCGAGTACGAGGCGCTCGGCCTGAAGGTCGCCACGGACCACCCGGGCTACCTCGTCGGCGCGGTCGGCGACACCAACTCCCAGGAGTCCTACTTCTGGTCCAGCCAGTGCCCGGCCTTCCACCTGACCCAGCCGAACACGTTGCAGGTCAACCTCGGGGCAGCGGACTGCACCCGGATGGCCACCCTGCTGGACAAGCTCATCTCCGCCAAGGCCGTCAGCACCCAGGGCTTCTTCAGCCAGGGATTCGCCAAGGCCAGCGGCAGCAAGGTCCTGATGGCGTACGGCCCCTCCTGGTACGGCCAGTACCTGTTCAAGTCGGCCTTCAACACCCCCGCCGGGCAGATCACCGCGGCGCCCCCGCTCACCTGGCCCGGCGAGACGACCGCCTCGACCGGTAACGTCGGCGGCGGCGTGTGGATGGTCTCCTCCCACAGCGCCAACCTCAAGGCGTCCACCGACCTGGTCACCTGGCTGACCACCTCGGACGCCAACCAGGCGTCGGCCCCGACCTACCCGGCGTACGCGCCGGCCGCCACGGCGTGGCTGGCCAACCCGACCAACCGGAGCTACTTCGCGACCGACGTGAGCCCAGCGTTCCAGCAGGCGGCGAACGATGTGTGGACCGGCTGGTCGAACACCAAATTCAGCGACGCCACCGCCTGGTCCAGCGTCGTCCTGCCTGCTCTCACGGCCGGCAAGACCCTGACCGCGACCCTGCCTGCATGGCAGACCGCCATCAGTAACGAGGCCAAAGCCAACGGATACACGGTGACCAACCAATGACCTTGCTGGACACCCAGCACAGTCTCACCGTCCCCCGCCGCGGCCGATCGCCGCGGCGGGGGGGCGGGGGCCCGGCCGGCTACCTCTTCGTCGCCGGCTACGCGGTCCTGCTGCTCGCTTTCGGCGTCTTCCCCACGGGATACGCCTTCTATCTCTCGCTGACCAACAGCCAGGGCCAATTCACCGGGCTCAACCAGTTCATGAAGGTTGCCCACGACTACCGGTTCGTCCCCGCCTTCACCAACATCCTGATCTACCTGGTGATGTGGCTCGTCGTCCTGGTGGTGCTGACCGTCCTGGTGGCCGTCGTGCTGCGCGGCCGGATGCGGCCAGGGGTCTCGGCGCTGTTCCGCTTCCTGTTCTACATCCCCGGCGCGCTCGCCGGAGTCGCCAGCGT
The DNA here is from genome assembly GCA_033851695.1 of Frankiales bacterium. Classification (GTDB taxonomy): domain Bacteria; phylum Actinomycetota; class Actinomycetes; order JAWWOL01; family JAWWOL01; genus JAWWOL01. The sequence continues at coordinate 4,966 of JAWWOL010000117.1, read as the reverse complement.
GCTGGTGTGGCTGTTCATGCTCGCCCCGGACGTCAGCCCCGCCGCGCGGCTGCTGAACTGGCTCGGCATGCACAGCTTCGTCGCCGTCATCGCCCCCGGCAACCTCCCGGTGATCTTCATGCTGATCGCCTTCTGGACCGGGGCCGGTGGTTGGATCGTGGTGATGTACGGCGCGCTCAACAACATCCCGGACGAAGTCATTGAGGCCGCCAAGATGGACGGCGCCGGTCCGTGGCGCCTGGCCTGGCACGTGCAGATCCCCATGATCAGGCAATGGATCGCCTACATGACGATCCTCGCGTTCGCGGCAGGCACCCAGCTGTTCGTCGAACCGCAGCTGCTCCAGACGGCGAGCCTGCAACGCGTCAGCCCGACCTGGTCGCCGAACCAGCTGGCCTACGTCTTCGCATTCCAGCAGGGCGACTTCAACGGCGCCGCCGCAATCTCGGTCTTCCTGCTGGCCCTCGGACTCATCGGCGCCGGCCTCCTGGTGGCCCGCTCGAACCTGTTCAGCTTGGACGACAGATGACTAACCCCAGCCCCGCCTCGCCCGCGTCACGGCGCCGCGGCGCGCCGTCGCGCGCCTTCTCAGTTCTGATCGTCGGACTGCTGCTCACGGTCCTGCTGGTCTTTTTCGTGCTGCCGGTTGTCTGGCTGCTGCTGGCGCCGTCGAAGACCGCGTCCCAGGCGCTTCACGACTCGCCCCTGTCGTTCGGCTCGTTCAGCGAGATCGGCGCGGCCTGGCGTCATCTGTTCGCGTTCCAGGACGGCGCGATGGTCACGTGGCTGCGCAACTCGGCGGTCTACTCCGTCAGCGCGCTGGTGCTGACGCTGCTCACCAGCGTGCCGGCCGGCTACGGGCTGGCCCTGACCAAGTTCCGCGGGCGTAAAACGCTGTTGGTGACCACGCTGGTCACCATGATGATGCCGTCGGCCACGCTGGTGCTGCCGATCTTCCTCGAGCTCAACAAGTTCCACCTGATCGGCACCATCTGGTCCGTCATCCTGCCATTCTCGTTCTACCCGTTCGGCGTATATCTGGTGTACATCTATTTCGGCGTCAGTCTGCCGCAGGACATCCTGTCCGCCGCGCGTATCGACGGCTGTTCAGAGTTCCAGCTCTTCTCGCGGATTGCGCTGCCCCTGGCCAAGCCCGTCGTCGGGCTGGTGGCATTCTTCAGCTTCGTCGGCAACTGGAACAACTTCTTCCTGCCCTACCTCGTCCTGCCCAACAGCAACGAGTTCCCGATCCAGGTCGGGCTGAACCAGCTGTTGTCCTCGACTCCGTCGTTCAACCCGGTCGCCGGCGCTGGCCTCAACATCACCATCCCGGAACTCGCACTGGCAATCATCGTCTCCATCCTCCCGGTGCTGGTGCTGTTCCTCTTCTCGCAGCGCACGCTGGTCTCCGGGATGCTCGCCGGGGCGACCAAAGAGTGAGCCATGAATGCCGGCTATGGACTTGGCAGTGATCGCGGTAGCCCGAACGATGGGAAGACGCTGTTCTCGAAGCGGGTCATGGCGCAGATCCGGCCGCCGGTGAGGGTCAGGACGTAGAGGCCGATCCCGTGGCTGATGCCGTTGGTGGCGCGCAGGTAGGCGCCGAAGGCCGGCTGGCCGTTGGCTCGCGTTGGCACGAGGTCGAACCTCCTGCCTGCGCTGAAGATGCTGGCGCAGAAGCGGGTCACGACGTCTCTGCCCTCGTACTCGAAGGGCATCGGTGGCATCGCGGGCTGCCAGTTGTCGACTGCCTCCATCAGGGCTGACCCAAGTTCATCGAGCCGCTCGGAGACCCGTGAAACGGGCTACTCGTCCGCCGTGCGCCGTCCAGGCCTTGTCGGTCCCTGCGTCCCGAGCGTGGCTCGTGCTCGCTTCCGGCGTCCCACGTGTGCGCTGTTGGCGAGATGTGGGCGCGGCCAACAAGTGCCGTGGCCCATTCGCGACCGGTCGAGGCGCGGCCCAGGCGCGGACGAGGCGAGAAACCCGGCCGTTCCGCCGGGGCGACCATCCCTGGTCGCGGTCACTCTCAGCAGTGCACGGGCCGACCCGAGCCCACCACGTGGAAGAGAGAGCCGTCATGACCACCACGAGCCCGCCCACCAGTCCCCTGCCGATCGACACCCGTCGGACCGGTCAGGGCCGGCGCCGGATCCCGGCGGCGGCGGCCGTGGCCGGTGCGCTGCTCGCCGGCCTGGTCTCCGCGTCGGTCCTTGTCCTGGTCGTGTTCGCCGGGGGCACCGAACCCGTCATCACCGGCGCAGCCCTGGTCGGGTTCGCCTGCGGCTGGGCAGTTCTCGCGGTGGCCACCACCCGCTGGACCAGCCAGCCGCAACTCTGGGCGCGGGTGCCGGCCCTCGCGATGGGAGCCACCGGTGTCGCCCTTCTCGTCACCCGGCCCGGCAACGTCGTGCTCACCGCCGCAGGCTGGGTGTGGCCGCTGGCCGCGTTCGCCCTCGCCCTCTGGATGACGCGCGCCGTCCGGCGCGCGGCCACCCGGGGCGTCCGGTGGCTGGTCTGCCCGGCCATCGGCCTGGTCGCCGCTGCCTCCGTGGGCGGTACCTTCGCCACAGTCACGCTCGCCCTCGACCACACCCGCGACCAGATGCCCGGCGCCGTGTACGACGTGGGCAGGCACCGACTGCACCTCACTGCACCGGCACGGGTAGCCCCACCGTCGTGCTCGAGAACGGCCTCAACGAGGTCTCCCCCTTGTGGAGCGCGGTCGTCGCGCAGGTCTCCCGCACCACCCGGGTCTGCGCGTACGACCGGGCTGGGCAGCTGTGGAGTGACGACGTCTCCCGCCCGCGGGACGGTCGCGCCGTCGCCGCCGACCTGCACGTCCTGCTGGCCCGCGCCGGCGAGCACGGTCCGTACGTCCTGGCCGGCCACTCCTCCGGTGGCACCCTCGCCATGACCTACGCCGCTCGCTACCCGACGCAGGTCGCCGGCATGGTGCTGCTCGACTCGTCCAGCCCGTACCAGTACACCGACCAGCCCGACTTCGCCGGCACCTACAGCGTCATGCGGCGGCTCCTGCCCGTGCTGCCCGCCCTCGCCCGGGTCGCGGTCACCCGGCTGATGCCCGAGTCGCCGTCCACAGCGCTCTCCCGCACGGCCGTCGCTCAGGTCCAGGCCTTCGCCACCAGCCCCCGCGGCGCCCGCAACATGCGCGACGAGCAGTCGGAGCTCCGTACCGTCTTCACGCAGGCGCAGGCCCTCACCACCTTCGACCCCAAGCCGCTCGCCGTGGTCACCGCCCGCGAGAACGCCGACGGCACCAAGGGATGGGCCGCCGCGCAGGACCGGATGGCTGCCCTGTCGACGAACAGCACGCACTGGACCGCGGACACCACCCACGTCGGCCTGCTCGACGACGCGACCGGGTCCCAGGACTCGGTCCGTGCCATCACCGCCGTCGTGTCCGCCGTTCGCACCGGGACGCCGCTCGCCAGCCGGTGAGCGTCACCACGGTGCAGCGACTACCGGTCGACCTGGGTCAAGGGAGCCTCGAGCTCGATCCTGGTGAGCTCGCCTCGTGAGCTCAGGCCGAGCTTGGCGAACGCGCCCCGAAGGTGGAAGGCGACGGTGCGCGGCGAGATCCACAGCTGGGCAGCGACGTCCTTGTTCGACATCCCCTGAGCGACAAGCTGTGCGACCTGCAGCTCCATCGGGGTGAGCGCCGTCAGCGACGACGGGTCGCGCTTGCGCGCGGTCTCACCGGAGGCCCGCAGCTCCTGGGCAGCGCGGGTGGCGAGCGGCACGGCTCCGAGGTCCTCGAACAGGGCCAGCGCCGCGCGCAGGTGCGGCCGAGCGTCGACGCGGCGCTGGGAACGGCGCAGCAGCTCCCCGTACGCCAGGTGCGTCCGGGCCTTCCCGTACGGCCGGTTCGCGCCGGCGTGGTGCGTCAGCGCCGTCTCGAACAACGCGGGAGCCTCCGCAGGATCCGCCAGCAACGCGTGACCGTACGCGGCGGACGCCCGGGCCCAGGGCCAGCCAGTGGCCTCGGCGAAGCCGACCAGCTCGTCGACCCACCGCCGGGCGAGCGGAAGGTCCCCGGTGCGGACCGCGGCGTCGAACCGGTCCATCGCCGCCATCCTGGCGAGCGGTCCGACGCGGAACCTGGTCAGCTCGTGGAGCGCCCCGGCCGCGTCACCGGCGTGCGCAGCCTGAATGCCAGCGGACCATCTCCACAGGTCGTGCACCGGATCGGTGAGAACGCCGAGGTTCTGTCGCTGCGCCTCCACGAGCCGGAGGCGCAGGGCGTCGTAGTCGTCCCCACCTCGGAGCGCGGACAGCATCGTGAGCCAGCCGAGCGGAGTGGCGGCAAGCGCCTGCTGGCCGGTCGCGGCGGCCAGGGCGATGCCTTCCTGAGCCCCGTCGCGGACGCGGTCCCAGTGGCCACAGAGATGGTCGGCGAAGGCGAGCCGTGGCAGGGCGTAGAGCACCGACATGACGGCGCCGCGGTCTCGGGCAGCGCTGAGCATGCGGGTGAAGCAGCGCCGGTGGCCGGCGTCGTCGCCCAGGTGCAGCGCGGCGTTGCCGACGTTGGCGACGACGTCCAGGTCGTCGAGCCCCACCGTCAGCTCGACCGCCTCCGACAGGGCGACGAGCGCGTCACTCCACCGGTGGGCTTCGTCCGCGGTCGTCGCCGTCAGCAGTCGCCGCAGGGCGCGCGTCCGCGGGTCCGTGGGAAGTGCCGCGTCCGGCCAGTCCTCGACGAGGGCGGGCACCTCGGCATTGAACTGATGGGTGAGGGTTGCTGCGACCCGCATCTCCAGCGCGCGCACGGGGTCGTCCGCGGCGACCGCACGGGCGGCCGTGGCGAAGATGTGCTGGGCGGTAGCGGCGGACCCGACGTTGACCTCGATGCGGGCGCGGAGCCGGTCGATGTCTGCCCGCAGGATGCGCGCGTCCGCGAGCCCCCGTGCGGCGTCAGCGAGGGCGCGGCCGCGACCTGCCTGGCCGC
>JAWWOL010000108.1:0-9575 GCA_033851695.1 Frankiales bacterium | reverse complement strand
TGGCCGAGCCGGACGTAGCCGAGCCCCACGTCGTTGAGCGTGCGCAGGTGTCGGGCGATCGCGGGCACCGCCTCGAAGAAGTCGGCCGCCTCCTCGATCGGCATGTCGAGCACCTCGGCGATGCTCTTGCCCTTGAAGTGCACCTCGAGCGTCTCGCGGTTGTAGCGGGCGCCGTGGCAGACCTCGCACGGCACGTAGACGTCCGGCAGGAAGTTCATCTCGATCTTGATCGTGCCGTCGCCGTGGCACGCCTCGCAGCGGCCGCCCTTGACGTTGAAGGAGAACCGGCCGGGCAGGTAGCCGCGGACCTTGGCCTCGGTGGTCTCGGCGAAGAGCTTGCGCACGTGGTCGAACACGCCGGTGTAGGTCGCCGGGTTGGACCGGGGGGTGCGCCCGATCGGCGACTGGTCGACGCCGACCACCTTGTCGACCAGCTCGAGGCCGGTGACCTTGCGGTGTCGCCCGGGCACCGTGCGGGCGCCGTTGAGCTCCTTGGCCAGCACGGCGTGCAGGATGTCGTTGACCAGGGTGGACTTGCCCGAGCCGGAGACCCCGGTGATCGCGACGAACTGGCCGAGCGGGAACGACACCGTCACGTCGTGCAGGTTGTGCTCGCGGGCACCGTGCACGGTGATGGCGCGCCCGGGCTGGCGCGGCCGGCGGACGGCGGGCACGGCGATGGACCGGCGGCCGGAGAGGTAGCCGCCGGTGAGCGAGTCCTCGTTGGCCAGCAGGCCGGCGACGCTGCCCGAGTGGACCACCTGGCCGCCGTGCTCACCGGCCCGCGGTCCGATGTCGACCACCCAGTCGGCATGGTTGATCGTGTCCTCGTCGTGCTCGACGACGATCAGGGTGTTGCCGAGGTCGCGCAGCCGGATCAAGGTCTCGATGAGTCGGTGGTTGTCCCGCTGGTGCAGCCCGATCGACGGCTCGTCGAGGACGTAGAGGACACCGACCAGCCCGGAGCCGATCTGGGTGGCCAGCCGGATCCGTTGCGCCTCACCGCCGGCCAGGGTCCCGGCGGCACGGTTGAGCGACAGGTAGTCGAGCCCCACGTCGAGCAGGAACCGGAGCCGGGCGTTGACCTCCTTGAGCACCCGGGCGGCGATCTGCTCCTCTCGGTCGTTGAGGACCAGCGTGCTGAGGAACGCGGAGCAGTCGTCGATCGGCAGCTCGCAGACCTCGGCGATGCTGCGGCCGCCCAGGGTCACCGACAGGGACTCCGGCTTGAGCCGGCTGCCCTGGCAGGTGGGGCACGGCACCTCGCGCATGTAGCCCTCGAACCGCTCGCGGCTGGTGTCGCTCTCGGCCTGGGCGTGCCGGCGCTCGATGAACGGGACGACACCTTCGTACGCGGTGTAGTAGGAGCGCTCGCGGCCGTAGCGGTTGCGGTAGCGGACGTGGACCTGGGTGTCGTGACCGTTGAGTACGGCCTTGCGGACCTTGGCCGGCAGGTCCTCCCAGGGCGTGTTGACGTCGAAGCCGAGCGCGTCGCTGAGGGCCACGAGCAGCCGGGCGAAGTATTCCATCGACTGGGTGCCCCGCCACGGCGCGATGGCGCCGGCGGCCAGGGACAGCGACGGGTCGGGGATCAGCAGCTCCTCGTCGACCTCGAGCTTGGTGCCGAGCCCCGTGCACGCCGGGCACGCACCGAACGGCGAGTTGAACGAGAAGGACCGCGGCTCGAGCTCGTCGAAGGACAGGTCGTCGTAGAGGCAGGCCAGGTGCTCGGAGAAGGTCCGCTCGCGGTTGGGGTCGCCCTCGTCGAGGTCGACGAAGTCGAGGGTCACCAGGCCACCGCCGAGGATCAGCGCGGTCTCGATCGAGTCGGTGAGCCGGCGCTTGGCCGACGCCTTGACGCTGAGCCGGTCGACCACGACCTCGATGTCGTGCTTCTCGTACTTCTTCAGCTTGGGCGGGTCGGTCAGCGCGATCACCTGGCCGTCGACCCGGGCCCGCGCATAACCCTTGGTCTGCAGCTCGCGGAACAGCTCGGCGTACTCCCCCTTGCGGCCGCGGATCACCGGCGCCAGGACCTGGAACCGATCGCCCTCGGGCAGCTCGAGCACCCGGTCGACGATCTGCTGCGGCGTCTGGCGGGCGATGTCCCGGCCGCACCGGGGGCAGTGCGGGTGACCGATCCGGGCGTAGAGCAGCCGGAGGTAGTCGTAGACCTCGGTGATCGTGCCGACGGTCGAGCGCGGGTTGCGGTTGGTGGACTTCTGGTCGATCGAGACGGCCGGGGACAGGCCCTCGATGAAGTCGACGTCCGGCTTGTCCATCTGGCCCAGGAACTGCCGGGCGTAGGCCGAGAGGCTCTCGACGTAGCGGCGCTGTCCCTCAGCGAAGATCGTGTCGAACGCGAGGCTCGACTTGCCCGAGCCGGACAGCCCGGTGAAGACGATCAGGGCGTCCCTCGGCAGGTCGAGAGAGACGTCCTTGAGGTTGTGCTCCCGCGCCCCGCGGACGATCAATCGGTCAGCCATCAGCTGGGAAACACCCCTCGATACGCTTGCACGAGCACCCTGAACCAGGCCTCCCGAGCATAACGAGGGGGTCCGACAGTTTCTTTCCGGCCAGCCAGTGCGCGAGGAGCAGGGATGACCTACACCGGCGACGTGACGTCAGCCGAGCCGATCCAGCACCGTGAGCTGCCGGGTCTGACCGTGACCAAGATCCTCGTGGGCGGGTTCGGCAACAACGCCTACCTGCTGCGCTGCTCCCGTACGGGCGAAGCCGTGCTCATCGACGCGGCTGCCGACGCCCCCGCGCTGCTCCGGGAGATCGACCGCAGCGGCGGCGACGTGACCCGCGTGATCACCACGCACCAGCACGGCGACCACTGGGGCGCCCTCGAGGCGGTGGTCGGGCTGACCCAGGCCGCGGTGGTCGCGCACCCCGAGGATGCCGGCGCCCTGCCGCTACCGGTGGACGAGCTGGTCACCGACGGCGACCGGATCGCGGTCGGCGCCACCTCCGTCGAGGTGATCCACCTGGCCGGTCACACTCCCGGCGGCATCGCGATCTTGTACGACGCCGATGGCGAGCTGGCCGACTCGCCGCACCTGTTCACCGGCGACTCGCTGTTCCCCGGCGGCGTTGGCAACACCTGGAAGGACGCCGATCGGTTCGCCCAGCTGCTGGGGGACGTCGAGACCAAGCTGTTCGCCCGGCTGCCGGACGCGACGTGGGTCTATCCCGGCCACGGCGGCGACACCACCCTGGGTGCCGAGCGCCCCCACCTCGGCGAGTGGCGCGAGCGCGGCTGGTGACCGGTCAGACCTTGCGGTGCACCTCCTGCACCAGCCAGCCGTTCCCGTCCGGGTCGGCGAAGGACAGGAACGAGTTGTAGTCGCGGCGCTCCGGGTCGGGCCCCGGCTGCTGTCCACCCTCGCCGAAGTGGTAGATCTCGCTCGCCTCGACCCCGCGTGAGAGCAGCTCGGCCCTGGCCTGGTCGATGTCCGCGACGACGAGGTGAAGACCGCCGAGAGTGCCTGCGCTGCCAGGGTTCTTCATGATGGTGATCGAGCAGGCCGAGCCCGGCGGGGTCAGCTGGACGATGCGGAAGTCCTCCCCCGCCGAGTGGTCGACGTCGACGTGGAAGCCGGCTTGGTCGGCATAGAACGCCTTGGCCCGGTCGACATCCGACACCGGCACGATGATGAGCTCGACCTTGAAGTCCACGCGGCCATTCTCCTTTGTCCTCAATGCTCCTGGTACTCAGTGCGACTCGCGGCTCACCCGGTCACCACTGGCGCCGACCAGGAAGTCGAGGTCGGCACCCGTGTCCGCCTGCATGACATGCCGCACGTAGAGCCACTCCCAGCCACGGGTCGGCGCGGCCTCGGCCTGCAGGCTCTCCGCCGACGCCGTCCTCCGGGCCAGCTCGTCGTCGGGCACGTCGAGGGTCAGGGTGCGGCCGGCGACGTCGAGCACGATCGGGTCTCCGTTGCGGACCAAGGACAACGGGCCACCGGCCGCCGACTCCGGCGCGACATGCAGGACCACGGTGCCGTACGCCGTCCCACTCATCCGGGCGTCACTGATCCGCACCATGTCCCGTACGCCTTGGGCGAGCAGCTTCTCCGGGATCGGCATGTTGCCCACCTCCGGCATCCCGGGGTAGCCGCGCGGGCCGCACCCCCGTAGCACCAGCACCGAGGTGGCGTCGACCACGAGGTCCGGGTCGTCGAGGCGCGCCCGCATGTCCTCGATGCTCTCGAAGACCACAGCATGACCACGGTGCTGCAGCAGCTCGGGGCTGGCCGCGGCGGGCTTGATGACAGCACCCTTTGGAGCGAGATTGCCTGTCAGCACGGCAATCCCGGCGTCGGCCAGCAGCGGGTTGGCACGCCGGTGGATGACCGCGTCGTCCCAGATCGTCGCCCCGGCCAGGTGCTCGACGTACGGCCGCCCGGTGACGCAGATTGCCGTGGGGTCAAGGAGATCCGCAACCTCGGCCATCGCGGCGGGCAGGCCACCGGCACGGAGCAGGTCGTCCATCAGGAACTGGCCGGCTGGCTGCAGGTCGAGCAGCAAGGGCACACCGGCGCCCGTACGGTCGAAGTCGGCCAGGGTGAGGTCGACACCGAGGCGCCCGGCGATCGCGAGCAGGTGCAGCACCGCGTTGGTCGACCCGCCGACCGCGGCCAACGCGACGATGGCGTTGAGGAAGGACGCGCGGGTCATCACGGCGCTGGGCCTGCGGTCCTGCGCGACGAGGTCCACCGCGAGCCGACCCGAGGCGTGCGCCTGCTCGAGCAGCCGGCTGTCGGGTGCCGGCGTACCGGCGATGCCGGGCAGCGTCATGCCGAGCACCTCGGCCATCACCGCCATCGTCGACGCCGTGCCCATGGTGTTGCAGTGCCCGCGGCTGCGGATCATCGACGACTCCGACTGCAGGAACGCGGCTTCGGACAGCTCGCCGGCCCGCACCTCCTCGCTGAGCCGCCAGACCCCGGTGCCGCAACCGAGCGGCAGTCCGCGGAAGTGGCCGGTCAGCATCGGCCCGCCGGGCACCACGATCGCCGGCAGGTCCACCGAAGCAGCCGCCATCAGCAGCGACGGGATGGTCTTGTCACAGCCGCCGAGCAGGACCACGCCGTCGATCGGGTTGGCCCGCAGCATCTCCTCGGTCGCCATCGCGGCCAGGTTGCGCCACAGCATCGCGGTCGGCCGGACCAGGGTCTCCCCCAGCGACATCACCGGCAGGTTGAGCGGGATGCCGCCGGCCGCCCAGATGCCGTCCTTGACCGAGGCGGCGACCTGGTCCAGGTGGGTGTTGCACGGGGTGAGGTCGGACGCCGTGTTGGCGATCGCGATGTGCGGCTTGCCGCTGAAGGCGTCGCCGGGCAGGCCGCGGCGCATCCAGGCACGATGGATGTACGCGTTGCGGTCGTCGCCCTCGTACCACCCGGCGCTGCGCAGGTCCGTCACCGCTTCGCTCCCGTCACCCTGGGCAACCTAACCCATCGGAAAGGTCACGCCACCGCACCCGCGCCGCCTATCCTGACCCGATGAGGGCTTTCGTGCTCACGGCTCCCCGTACGGCATCCGTGATCGAGGTCGTGGCCCCGGCGGCGGGTGCCGGCCAGGTCGTGGTCGACGTGGCCCGGGTGGGCATCTGCGGCACGGACGTGGAGTTCTTCACCGGCGAGATGTCCTACCTGCACCAGGGTCATGCCGCCTACCCGATGCGGCTCGGGCACGAGTGGTCCGGCACGGTGTCGGCGGTCGGTGACGGCGTCGCCGGCTCCTGGCTCGGGCAGCGGGTGACCGGCGACACGATGCTCGGCTGCGGTGAGTGCCGCCTCTGCCGGGACGGCCGTACGCACGTCTGCGAGGGTCGCTTCGAGATCGGGATCCGCGGCGGGTGGCCGGGCGCGCTGGCCGAACAGCTCCTGGTCCCGGCGTCCGCCCTGCACGTCCTGCCCGACTCGGTCGACTTCGTCGCCGGCGCGCTGGTGGAGCCCGGCGGCAACGCGCTGCGGGCGGTCGAGGCGGTCTGTCCTCGCCCGGGTGAGCCGCTGCTGATCTGCGGCCGGGGCACGATCGGGATCCTGGCCGCGATGATCGCCGCGGCCAGAGGCGTCCGCGTCCACCTGCTCGGTCACACCGACGAGGAGGTTCCGGGCGTCGAGGGTGTCTGGACCCGCGACACCCTGCCGCCGATCGCGTTCGACGCGGTGATCGATGCGACCAACGCCGCCGAGATCCCAGCCCTGGCACTGGAGCTGGTCCAGCCGGGCGGGCGTATCGCGTACATCGGACTGTCCGGCGACCCCAGCCTCATCGACACCCGCGCCCTGGTCCTCAAGGACGTCACGGCGGTCGGGATCCTCAGCGCGTCCCCCGGGCTGGCGGGGACGATCGAGAGCTATGCGTCCGGGCGGATCGACCCGGCGGTGATCGTGGCCGCAACCGTCGGCCTGGACGAGGTGGCCTCCGTGCTCGCCGGACATCGCCCCGAGGGCGCCGGGCCCGGGCCGAAGTTCCACGTCGACCCCTCGCGCTGAGGGAATGCCCCACCCTCCGCTTGTCTTGGCGACGGTGTGAGCACACTTCCCTTGTCCGTACTGGACTTCGTCGGCATCGAGTACGGAGAGACGGCCACGTCGTCGATCAAGGGCGCCGTCGGCATCGCCCAGGCCATCGAGGCTGCAGGATTCCGTCGCTACTGGATCTCCGAGCACCACAACATGCGCAGCCTGGCCAGCAGCGCGCCGGAGATCCTGATCGCGCATGTCGCTGCCCAGACCTCGACCATCCGGGTCGGCGCCGCCGGCATCATGCTGCCCAACCACGCCGCGTTCAAGGTCGCCGAGACCTTCCGCACCCTGGTCGCGATGTACCCCGACCGGATCGACCTCGCCCTCGGCCGCGCCCCCGGGACCGACCCGCTCACCGCCCACGTCCTGCGTCGCGGGCTGCGGATCGACCCGGCCGCCGAGTTCCCCACCCAGGTCGCCGAGCTGGTGGCGTTCCTCGGTGAGGGGTTCCCGGAGGGGCACCCGTACGAGTCCCTGGTCGCCGCTCCGGTCGTCGCGGAGGTGCCGCAGCTGTTCATCCTCGGGTCCAGCGAGTACGGCCCGAAGTTCGCAGCGGTAAACGGGATGAGCGCGGTCTTCGCACACCACATGAGCCCCGAGATTGCCGTCGAGGCGCTGCGCGACTACCGACGCGAGTTCACGCCGCGCCACGACGGCGACCAGCCGTACTCCGCGATGTCCGTCCTCAACTTCGCCAGTGAGGACGAGGAGGCGCTGCTGGAGTTCGAGGCGGCATGGACGCTGACGATGCAGAACCTGCGCCGCGGCATCCGCGAGCCGATCCGCCCGGAGCAGGTGACGCTCTACGCCCAGTCGTCGTCGTTCCGGGACATGCCGCGCGACGGCAGTCGGATGGTGGTCGGGCCGCCCAAGGTCGTCGCGGAACGCCTGCTGGAGCTCAAGGACCAGGCCCAGGTCGACGAGATCGTCGCGGTCACGCCGAGCCTCGACCGCGCCCGCCGTACGGCCAGCCTGGTCGCCCTGGCCGACGCCTGGCGCGAGGCTGCCTGACCACCGATCGCAGGCCACGGCTAGGCTGCCGATCATGTCCGACGTCACCGTCCTGCCTGCCCGTACGGGAGTCGCGGTGCGGCTGCCGTCCGGAGCGACCATCGAGGTCGGCAACCCCAGCGGCACCCAGGTGGTCGACTTCTGGGCGCTGTCCGGCGCCGACTACCTGTCCGTGGCGCACACCCGGGGGGCGCTCGGCCGGCTGGTCCCGCGGGTCGGTGACACGCTCGTCAGCAACCTGCGCGAGCCGCTGCTCACCCTGGTCGAGGACACCAGCCCGGGCGTGCACGACACGCTGATCGCGGCCTGTGACCCGGCCCGCTACCGGCAGCTCGGCGCACCCGGTCATGCGAACTGCGCGGACAACTTCGCGGCGGCGCTGCGTGAGCTCGGGCTCGCGCCGGTCCCGGTGCCCAACCCGCTGAACCTGTTCATGAACGTGCCGTGGACCGCGGACGGCTCCGTGACCTTCGCGCCGCCGCGCTCGCGGCCGGGTGACCGGGTGCGGCTACGGGCCGAGCGAGACCTGGTCGTCGTGATGTCGGCCTGCCCGCAGGACCTGGTGCCGGTCAACGGCGAGGACCAGCAGACGCGCGACGCCGCGTACCGCGTCCTGCCGGCCTGACCTGGCCGACAATCGGCAGATGCGGCTGTTCGTCGCCCTCGTCCCCCCACCGGCGGTGGTGGATGCCCTGCCGCCCGCATCGTCCGGCCTGCGGGCCATGCGCGCCGATCAGGTGCACCTCACCCTGGCCTTCCTCGGCGACGTGCCGACCGCTGATCTGCTGCTGATGGGACTCGACGCCGTGACCGGGCTGGCCGCGCCGGAGCTGCGGCTCGCCGGCTCCGGGAGCTTCGGCAGTGCCGTGTGGCTCGGCGTCCAAGGTGACCTGACCGCACTGCGCCGGCTGGCCCGGACGACCCAGGGCATCGTTCGCGACTCCGGCGTGGAGCTTGACCGACGCCCGTGGCGCCCGCACCTGACGATCGGCCGGGGCGGGGTGCCGGCGGCGTTCGAGGCGTACGAGGGACCGACGGCACGGTGGGACGAGGTCAGACTGGTCCGCAGCCACCTGGGCGGACGAGGCGCCCGGCACGAGACGCTGGGCGCCTGGACGCTGCTGCCCCAGGAGAGACTGCCTGGCTAGAGCCCGCCGGCCGTCATGCCGCGGAGCTCCTTCTTGAGGTCGTTGACCTCGTCGCGCAGCCGGCCGGCCAGCTCGAACTGCAGCTCCTTGGCCGCGTCGTGCATCTGGTCGGTGAGCTGCTGGATCAGGTTGGCCAGGTCGGCGCGTGGCATGCCGGACAACGCCTTGGCGTGGCTGGCCTGGCGGTCCTTGGTGTTGACCCGGGTCGACGCCATGCCCGGCACCGGCGTCTTGCCACGGCTCTGCTGCCGCCCGGAACCGCCGATCAGCTCGCCGTCCTCGGCAGCCTCGCTGTAGACCTGGTCGAGGATGTCCGCGATCTTCTTGCGCAGCGGCTGCGGGTCGACACCGCGCTCGAGGTTGTAGGCGACCTGCTTCTCACGCCGGCGGTTGGTCTCGTCGATGGCCTTGCGCATCGACGGGGTGATCGTGTCGGCGTACATGTGCACCTGGCCGGAGACGTTGCGGGCGGCACGGCCGATGGTCTGGATCAGCGAGGTGCCCGACCGCAGGAAACCCTCCTTGTCGGCGTCGAGGATCGAGACCAGGGACACCTCGGGCAGGTCAAGTCCCTCGCGCAGCAGGTTGATGCCGACCAGAACGTCGAACTCGCCCTGGCGCAGCTCGCGGAGCAGCTCGATCCGACGCAGCGTGTCCACCTCGCTGTGCAGGTAGCGGACCCGGACGCCGAGCTCGAGCAGGTAGTCGGTCAGGTCTTCGGACATCTTCTTGGTCAAGGTGGTGACCAGCACCCGCTCGTCACGCTCGGTGCGGAGCCGGATCTCGTGCACCAGGTCGTCGATCTGGCCCTTGGTCGGCTTGACCACGATCTCGGGGTCGACCAGGCCGGTCGGCCGGATGATCTGCT
>JAWWOL010000091.1:0-2867 GCA_033851695.1 Frankiales bacterium | reverse complement strand
ACTCCGCCAGGCCCCACGCCACCTGCTCGTCCGCATCGCCGGCCAGCTCGACGGACGTGCCGCCGGAGCGCTCCACGACGTGCAGGGCGCCGCCGGTCACGTACGCCACCCGGGTGCCGGTCGGGTCGACGCGCGGGTCGATGACCGGGCCCGCCGTGGGCAGCTCGGTGACCTCGCCCGAGATCAGGTCCGCGGCGAACAACCGCCCGGACAGCGCGAACGAGGCAACACTCGCCGACGGGTCGATCGCGTACGCGACGATGCCTCCGGCCCCCTCGCGCAGCCGCTCGCGACGCGCGCGCTCCTCGGGCGGCAGCTCGTCCAGGCCGGCACCGAGCAGCGCGGTCGCATCGGCCACCAGCCGCTCCTCGCCGGCCAGCACGTCGTAGACCCAGAGGGCGTTCGCCGGGTCGGTGCCGGCGGCGGAGCGCAGGAACACCACCCGCGACCCGTCCTCGGCGACGGCGACGCTGCGTGGCTGGCCGAGGGTGAAGCGCTGGGTGCGTGCGGAGTGCCGGGGGAAGGACAGCGGCTGTTCGTCAGGCGTCTGGCTCATCGGCCGAGCATGCCATGCGCACCCGGCGCCGATGCGGTCGACCACGAGCTCGAGGCTGCTTTCCCGGCCGACGTGGGGCGCGCGGTGCCTGGGCGAGCTGGGGCCTCGACCGGGGAGTCGTCAACCGACTGGCGGCTCAGGAATCCAGCCCGAGGACCATCGTCGGCTTGGCGATGACGTGGTCGGCGCGCAGCGGTGTGACGGCGGTGCCGATGGCGAAGAACTCCGTCGTGTGGCCGCCCCAGGTGTGCCCGTGGTTGCGCAGCTGAACGCCCACGATCCCTTCGGCACCAAGGGTTTCCGCCTCGGTCTGCATCCGCTCCATCGCCAGCTCGCGGGCGTCGTACAGCGCCTGGGTGAACTGCGGCAGCTCCGCGTTCTGGCCGATGTTGCCGAGCACGTTGCCGAGCGAGCGGTGCGCGATGTGGTAGACGCAGCTGCCCATCACCATGCCCAGCGGGCCGTAGCCGGACTGGATCAACGTCCAGAAGTCCTGACCGGACAGGTCGGAGGTGAACGGCTGGCCCTTGTTGTTCCGCCACGTACGGCCGGTCACCTCGGGCGAGGTGGCCTTGACCGCCGTGCCGACGGCGATGAACTCGGCGATGTCCGAGCCCCACTCCTTGAACTCCACCTCCAGGCGAACGCCGACGATCCCGTCCGCGCCGAGGACGTGGGCCTCGGCCTCCATCCGGGTCATCGCCAGCTCGCGGGCGTGGTACATCGCCTGGGAGAGCACGTCGAGCTCCTGGTTCTTCGACCAGCGGCCGACCTGGATTCCCACGTGGTAGATGGAGCTGCCGAGCACCAGCCCCAGCGGCGTGAACCCCGCCTCGCGGACCAGCAGGAACTCGTTGACCGACAGGTCGCTGGTGAACAGCGACGTCGCCTGGCCGGGACGCATCTCCTGCAGCCGGCGCATCGCGTCCGCCGGGATGCCGACCTCGATCTGCTCGTCCATCACAGCTCCGTCCGGTTGGTGCCCAGCCGCAGGATCGGCAGTGTACGGGGTGCCGCGGCTTCGCTGGTCTTGCGGAACCGGGTGATCGCGGTGCCGAGCACCGTCGCCTCGGCGACGTGGTCTCGCCCGCTGTTCGAGCCGAAGGTGAGGCACTCCTGCTCGTGCACCCGCAGGGTCATGTCGCGGACCACCACCCCCTCGCCGCCCAGGCGGTGCACGTCGGCGGCGAGTGCCTCGCGGGCACCCTTGCGGGACCCCTGGACCGCGTCGGTGTAGCCGCTGACCTCGGCGTTGACCCAGGAGCCGGCCTGCCTACGGGTGTTCCAGTCGTCGTGGCGGACGAGGACGCAGACCCCCATCGCGATGCCGGTGGGCACCCAGCCGGAGAGCAGCAGCTTGACGAAGTCCTGGCCGGAGAGGTCGGACAGGAACGGCCGCGGCGGGTGGGCACCACCATCGGCCCGTACGGCGGTCCCGATGGCGGAGAACTCCACCGCCTGCTGCTGAGCGGGGAACGGCCGGATGGTCAGCTCGACGCCGACCACCCCGTCGGCCCCGACCGCGCCCGCCTCTGCCTGCATCCTGCTCAGCGCCTTGAACCGGGCGTCGTAGAGTGCGTCGATCAACGGGCCGGCCCTGGTCGGCGTCGGGCTGCCGCCACCGCCCCAACGGCCGCCACCGCCGCAGTAGTTCGTACCGGCGTAGCCGATCTGGTAGACCGACGTCCCCATCACCTGGCCCACCGGGCGGAAGCCGACCGCGCCCAGGACGTCGAACTCCGCAACGCTCAGGTCACTGGTCCACGGGCTCGTCACCTGCCGACCGGTCAGCCGGCGAGCAGCTTGAGCTGGATGACCGCGTCGGCGCCGTCCGTACGCTCGACGATGCCCAGTGCCTTGAACCCGCTGTAGGCCTTCTGCCGTGTGGCGCTGAGGATGCCGGTGAACTTCGACAGGTCGACGTAGGCCGCGAAGTGGGCACCGGACAGATCGCCCATGGCGTCGGCGAACTGGGCACTGTCACCCAGCTTGCCGGTGCCGGCGAGCGCGTCGGCGTAGGACTGGCTGCTGGCCAGCACGAAGTCGTCGCCGGCGGTCTTGGTGGCCAAGGTGAACGGGATGCCGGTGGAGGACACGTGCTGGATCAGGGTCTGGGCCAGGGTCTGGGCCTTGCCAAGGTCCTGGGGGTGGCTGCGGATGCCGACCTGGAGATCCTTGAGCGAGGAGGCGCTGAGCGGCACGTCACCCACCGCGACGACCGACCGGTCGCCGAGCAGCGCGGTGAAGTCACCCGGGAAGGTGAGGCCGGTGACCTGCTTGAGCGAGTCGGTGATGGCCTTGGTGGGGTCGA
>JAWWOL010000506.1:0-8808 GCA_033851695.1 Frankiales bacterium | reverse complement strand
TCCGCGAGCAGCCGGCCGCGGACGGTGAGCACCAGGCGGTCGCCCTCGCGGGTCAGCAGCCCGTCGTCGACGAACCCGTCCGCCGCCTTGCTGCCGCTCGCGGTGAGCTCGGCGCCGGCCAGGCCGGCGCGCAGCCGGGTCTCCAGCAGCACCCGCTCGACCCGGCGGTCGTCGGCGGTGAGCAGCTCGCGGGCCGCTGCCGGGCTCTCCCCTGCCGCCAGCCTCGCCGCGTACGCGCTCGGGTGCTTGACGTTCCACCACCTGACACCGCCGGCGTGGCTGTGCGCGCCAGGGCCGAAGCCCCACCAGTCGGCGCTGCGCCAGTAGAGCTCGTTGTGTCGACATCGGGCGGCATCGGACGTGGCCCAGTTGGAGACCTCGTACCACTGCAGGCCGGCAGTGCTGAGGACCTCGTCGGCGATGAGGTAGCGGTCGGCGAGGACGTCGTCGTCGGGCATCGGCAGCTCGCCCCTGCGGACCTGGCCGGCCAGCCGGGTGCCGTCCTCGACGATGAGGGCGTAGGCGCTGACATGGTCCGGCCCGGCAGCGGTAGCGGCCTCGAGCGAGGCGCGCCAGTCGTCGTCGGACTCCCCCGGCGTGCCGTAGATCAGGTCGAGGTTGACGTGCTCGAACCCGGCCCTGCGCGCCTCGGCGACCACCTCGACCGCCCGGCCGGGGGTGTGCCGCCGCTCGAGCAGCTGGAGCACGTGGGGGCGGGCGCTCTGCATGCCGAAGCTCACCCGGGTGAAGCCGCCGGCCCGCAGCTCGGCGAGGTAGGCCTCGTCGACGGACTCCGGGTTGGCCTCCGTGGTGACCTCGGCGTCGGCTGTGAGCCCGAGCGTGTCCCGTACGGCATGGAGGGTCTGCACCAGGTCGGCGGCGGGCAGCAGGGTCGGGGTGCCGCCGCCGAAGAAGACCGTCTGCGCGGGCGGCCCTTGGCCGAGAACCCTTGCCGCCAAAGCGATCTCACGCCCGACCGTCTCGGCGTAGGCGGCCTGGTCGGCACCGCCGCCGAGCTCCTTGGCGGTGTAGGTGTTGAAGTCGCAGTAGCCGCAGCGGGTCGCACAGAACGGCACGTGGACGTAGACGCCGAACGGCCGGGTGCCGCGCCCGTCGAGTGCGGTCGCCGGGAGCCGGCCGTCGATCGGGGCGACCTCACCGTCGGGCAGGGCCGAGGGCACCGGCTAGGCCCGGCACCAGCGGTAGATCCAGCTGATCGCCGCCGCCTCGATCAGCGCGGCGATGACAACCCCTGGTACGCCGAGGGTTCCGGCCGCGAGCAAGGCACCGAAGGACGCCGCGATGAACACCAGCACCCCGATCGCCAGCTGGAGGTTGGAATTGGGTTGGTCGGGCGCGGTCACGTCTGGCTCGGTCACCTGATCAGCGTACGGCGTCAGGGGGCGCCCATGACCAGGCCCTCGATGCTGTGCTTCTGCTTCAGCGGTGTGAGCTCGTCGACCAAGCGTGCAGCGAGGTGGCTCTGCAGGTCCGGGGAGAGTGACGTGAAGTAGGACCGGGTGCAGACCAGGTCGTTGCGGCTGTCGTCGGCACCGGGTGCGAGAAGTCCGAGGACCAGTACGGGCCGCGGGACCGGCGAGTCGTGCTTGGTGCCCCGGTGGATGGTCAGCGCCGAACGGGCCGAGATGTCGCCCATCTGGGGCAGCTTGCGCTGGGCCCGGGCCTCGTACCGGGGCCAGGAGGACTCGGGCGGGAACATCCCGTGCTCGAAGTCGAGGTTGTCGTCGAACTGCGTGCCGAGGGCGATCTCGAACGGGCCCATGTCCGGCGTGACGTCGACGGTGGTGAGGTTGAAGGCGAGCGAGGTCAGCCGGTGGCCGTTGCGGGTCTCCTCCGGGGACGGGAAGTCCCGGTGCCACGGCTGGTTCATCGCGCCTTGCAGCGGCACGTCGAAGCCCACCTCCACGATCTGGTAGCCGTCGCCCAGCACGGCCGAGGCCACTGCCTGCACCCAGGGGTGGCCGGCCAGGTCGGTGAAGCCGCGCAGCCGCTCCGGATGGATCTCGACGTAGTAGCGGTTGGGTCCCCGGCCCACCGCGCCGTCGGGCCGGGCAATCGCCTCGGCGAACAGCAAGCCGATGTCCGCGCCGAGCTGCTCGACCCAGCCGCGGGAGAAGGCACCCCGGAGAGCGATGATGCCGTCGCCGTAGAGACCGTCGATGATCGCCTGAACGTCGTACTCAGTGTGAGTCTGCGTCATTCCGGGGAGCGTACGTCGTGTTTTCGGGGATGAAAAGCGTCAGGCCTTGCCCTCGTCAGAGGTGGACAGCGCGGCGATGAACGCCTCCTGCGGCACCTCGACCCGGCCGACCATCTTCATCCGCTTCTTGCCTTCCTTCTGCTTCTCGAGCAGCTTGCGCTTACGGGTGATGTCACCGCCGTAGCACTTGGCGAGCACGTCCTTGCGGATGGCCGCGATGCTCTCCCTGGCGATGATCCGGCTGCCGATCGCCGCCTGGATCGGCACCTCGAACTGCTGCCGCGGGATCAGCCCGCGCAGCTTCTTGGTCATCTCGACGCCGTAGGCATAGGCCTTGTCCTTGTGCACGATCGCGCTGAACGCGTCGACCGGCTCGCCCTGCAGCAGGATGTCGACCTTGACCAGGTCAGCCGCCTGCTCGCCGATCGGCTCGTAGTCCAACGATGCGTAGCCCCTCGTACGGGACTTGAGGTTGTCGAAGAAGTCGAACACGATCTCGGCCATCGGCAAGGTGTAGCGCAGCTCGACCCGGTCCTCGGACAGGTAGTCCATGCCGTTGAGGGAGCCGCGCCGGGTCTGGCAGAGGTCCATGATCGTGCCGACGTACTCGCTGGGGGCGAGGATCGTCGAACGCACGATGGGCTCGTACACCTCGGAGATCTTGCCGCCGGTCGGGAACTCGCTGGGGTTGGTGACGATCGCCTCGGTGCCGTCGTCGTTGACCACCCGGTAGACCACGTTGGGGGCGGTCGAGATCAGGTCGAGGCCGGCTTCGCGCTCGAGCCGCTCGCGGACGATCTCGAGGTGGAGCAGGCCGAGGAAGCCGCAGCGGAAGCCGAAGCCGAGCGCCGCCGACGTCTCCGGCTCGTAGACCAGGGAGGCGTCGTTGAGCTGGAGCTTGTCC
Source organism: Frankiales bacterium (assembly GCA_033851695.1). Classification (GTDB taxonomy): domain Bacteria; phylum Actinomycetota; class Actinomycetes; order JAWWOL01; family JAWWOL01; genus JAWWOL01. The sequence goes on along the minus strand of JAWWOL010000506.1, from coordinate 5,683 downwards.
AACGCCTCGCGTAGGTCGGGGTAGTCCGACCCGTCGATCGGATAGAGGCCGGAGAACACCATCGGCTTGGGGTCCTTGTAGCCGCCCAGGGACTCCTTGGCCGGCTTGGCGGCGTCGGTCACCGTGTCGCCGACCCGGGACTGCCGGACGTCCTTGACCCCGGTGATCAGGTAGCCGACCTCACCGACCCCGAGGCCGTTGGTCGGCATCGGCTCGGGTGAGATCACGCCGATCTCGAGCAGCTCGTGGGTGGCCCGGGTGGAGTGCATGAGGATCCGCTCGCGCGGGGTGAGCCGGCCGTCGACCACCCGGATGTAGGTGACCACGCCGCGGTAGGTGTCGTAGACCGAGTCGAAGATCAGCGCCCGGGCCGGCGCATCCGGGTCGCCAACCGGTGCGGGCACCTCGCGGACGACCCGGTTGAGCAGCTCGGGGACGCCGACGCCGGTCTTGGCGCTCACCCGGAGCACGTCGTCGGGGTCGCAGCCGATGATGTGGGCGAGCTCGGCGGCGTACTTCTCCGGCTGGGCGGCCGGCAGGTCGATCTTGTTGAGGACAGGAACCACCACGAGGTCGTTCTCGAGCGCGAGGTAGAGGTTGGCCAGGGTCTGGGCCTCGATGCCCTGCGCCGCGTCGACCAGCAGGACGGCGCCCTCGCAGGCGGCCAGGCTGCGCGAGACCTCGTACGTGAAGTCGACGTGCCCGGGAGTGTCGATCAGGTTGAGGACGTAGTCGTCGCCGTCGTCGGCCTTGAACGGCAGGCGTACCGCCTGGCTCTTGATCGTGATGCCGCGTTCGCGCTCGATGTCCATCCGGTCGAGGTACTGCGCCCGCATCTGGCGGCCGTCGACGACACCGGTCACCTGGAGCATCCGGTCGGCCAGGGTGGACTTGCCGTGGTCGATGTGGGCGATGATGCAGAAGTTGCGGATGCGTGCCGGGTCGGTGCGGCTCGGGTCGGAGACTCTTGCTGACACGCGGGCGATCCGTCTCGATCGATGGGGGAGGGACCCTTATGGTCCCACGACGGCGGAACTATACGAGAGCGGAGCACGGTGGGTACGGCGACGGTGAACGGGATGGTCGAGCTGGCCGAGGCGTCGGTCTTCCTGCGCCAGTGGGGCGCCTCGGACGCGTCGCCGGTTCTGGCGCTGCACCAGCTGGGGATCGCCGGCTCGTCGCTGCACCTCGCCGGGCTGGCCGCCGGCCTGGCCGACTCGTACGGCCTGCGGGTGCTCGCGCCTGACCTGCCGGGCTTCGGCGGGTCGGCACCCTGGCCGGCGGAGCGCTACCTGCCGAGCGAGCTGGCCGGGCTGCTCGTGTCGCTGCTCGACCGGCTGGGGCTTGCCCGCGTCTCACTGGTCGGGCTCTCCTGGGGGGCGACGCTGGGCTGCCACCTGGCCGCGCTCGCCCCCGAGCGGGTGGGCGCGCTGGTGCTGCTGGACGCGGGCTACATCGACCCCACCGACCAGCCGGCGTTCGTGGCGGACACGCCCTTGAAGGACCGGGTACGCACTGCCGAGCGCTCGTTGATGGCGTTCCGGTTCCGGCGCCTGGACGAGGCGCTGAACACGGTGAGCGACGACTACCCCGACTGGACCCCGGACCTGGAGGCGTCGTGGACCGCAGGCCTGCGGCTGCACCGTGGGCGGGTCGTGCCGCGGCTGCGGCCGTCGACGTACGGCGGGTCGGTGCACGGGCTGGTCACGGAGCCGGTGTCCTCGACCTGGCCGGGGCTGGCCGGTTCGGGGGTGCCGGTGCTGCTGCTGGCGGCGGACGAGCCGGCCTCGGCGCGCGAGATGCAGGCGGCGGCCCGGGCACGGTTCTCGTCGGCTGTTCCGCAGGCCGAGGTACGGGTCCTGCCCGGCCAGCGCAACGACCTGGTCGGCGGTCTCGGGCCGGCGTTGGTGCCGCTGGTGGGCGACTGGCTGGCCGAGCACGGCTGACGGGGGCATCGGCCGGCTTTTGTGACCGGACGCTGCCGCTGGTACTGTGTTCCCTCGCGCGTGTGGCCTTGCTGCCAGCGTGTCGACAGCTCCGATGACGACTTCTCTCTAACAAGGGTTTTTTGTGGCCAACATCAAGTCGCAGATCAAGCGCAACCGCCAGAACGAGGACGCCCGCCTGCGCAACAAGGCGGTCAAGTCGGAGCTGAAGACCTACATCCGCAAGTTCCGCGAGGCCGTCGCCGGTGATGACCACGCGGCCGCTGTCGCGTCGTTCCGGGACGCTGCGCGCAAGCTCGACAAGGCTGCGAGCAAGGGCGTCATCCACGCCAACCAGGCTGCCAACAAGAAGTCCGCGATGGCCAAGGCCGTCGGCGCGGACGTCTAGCCTGCTCACTGCACCTCGCTGAGGCGTCGTCCCTTGGGACGGCGCCTTTTCGCGTTCCCGGCAGCCGTGCAGGCCTTCCCCGCTGAGCGGGAGGATTCCTTCAGCGCCCTGTCCCTGACGGCTCTGGGCCGTCGCCGGTCCGGCCGTCGGCGAGCTCGCAGAGCAGGTCCAGGTGGCCGAGGTGACGCGAGGTCTCCTCGACCAGATGGTGCAGGATCCAGCGCAGCGACCGGCCGCCCTTGACCTCGAGGTCGTCGAGGGAGTGCTCACGGACGACCTCGTCGCAGCGCCGGGACTCCTCGACGTAGCCGGCCAGCAGCTCCTTGAGCCGTGCACCGGTGAGGTCGCGGGGCGGCCCGACGTGGAACTCGTCAACCCCGTCGATGTGCAGCCCGCGGCGGCCGGCGAACCACCGCCGGACCCACGACCTCTCCACGTCGGTGAGGTGGTAGACGATGCCGTGGATCGTCAGGCCGCTCGTCGTCGCGACCCGGGCCGCGTCATGGTCGGAGAGCCCTCCCAGCTTCCACAGCACCAGGTCGCGTTGCCGTTGCAGGTAGGCGAGGAGCATCTCGCGCTCGTCCGCCACGAACGGTGGCTCGCTCACGACCTGGCTCCCGGCCGGGTCATCGGCCGCGGGCGGCAACGATCGCGAGGACGGCCCGCTCGAGCGCGTACGCCGGGTCGGTGCCTGCGCCCTTGACCTCGGCGTCGGCTGCCGCGACAGCCCCGATGGCCTTGGCGATGCCGGTCGGCTGCCACGCCCGGGCCTGCCGCTGGGCCTTCTCGATCTTCCAGGTCGGCATACCCAGCTGCTTGGTCAGCGAGGCCGCGGACCCGCGCCCGGCGTTGGCCACCTTGGCGATGGTCCGCAGGTTGCCGGCCAGCGCGCTGGTCACCAGCACCGGAGCGAGCCCGATGTCCAGGCCCCACCGCAGCACCTCGAGCGCGCCGGCGGTGTCGCCGTCCACGGCCCTGTCGGCGACGACGAACCCGGTCGCCTCCGCCTTGCCGCGGTAGTAGCGGGCGACCTTCTCCTCGTCGATGACACCGCCGATGTCGGCGACCAGCTGGCTGCAGGCAGTGGCCAGCTCACGCAGGTCGTTGCCCACGGCGGCGAGCAGGGCCCGTACCGCCGGGTCGTTGATCGAGCCGCCGGCGGCCGCGACCTCCTGCTTGACGAACGTCTCCCGCTCGCTGGCCCACTTGAGCTTGGGGCACTCCACCACCTGGACGCTCGCGGAGCCGAGTCCGCGTACCGCCTCGACGAACGCCTTGCCCTTGACGCCACCTGCGTGGGCCAGGACGACGCTGATCTCCTCGACCGGGTCGGCGAGGTAGCCGAGGACGGCAGCCGAAGCCTCCTTGTCGAGATCCTGGCTCCCGCGGACGACGATGACCCGACGGCTGCCGAACAGGGAGGGGCTGGTCAGGTCCAGCAGGTGGCCGGCCTCGACATCGGCACCGGTCAGGTCGCTGACATCGGCCTCGGGATCGGCCGCGCGGACGGCCGCGGTGGCGGCGGCGACCGCGCGGGACACCAGGAGCTCCTCGTCGCCGAGGATGAGGGTGACCGGTCGGATCGCCGCAGCTGCCATGTGCAGAGCATTCCATGTTCGGTCGGGGGGCGGACGCGCGACGCCCGGCCAAGCGCGACGACCACCGACCCAGCACCGGCCGTGGACGCGTCGCCGGGCCCCGCTGGGCGCCGGAGCTGCTGGGGCCTTGTCTTGACCGCCCCATTGGCAGGCGTCCCGGAGCCGTGGTGGCCCACGATCGCCAGGCGGCCACCCGCGGCGTCGACCTCGACGGCACCGTCGCGATCGGTCCGGAACCCGCGTATCCCGGCTGCCGCGACGGCCGCCATCGTGACCGGTGCCGGGTGGCCGTAGGTGTTGCCGGCGCCCACCGACGTCACCGCGGCCACTGCCCCGGTCCTGCCGAGCAGGTCGAGGTCCTGGTTGGCCGAACCGTGGTGCGGGACCTTGACGATGTCCGCGTCGACTCGCGCGCCGCTGTCGAGCAGTGCCCGCTGCGCCGGCGCCTCCATGTCGCCGGTGAGCAGCAGGGTCACGGATGGCAGGACCACCCGGAGCACCAGGGAGTCGTTGTTCGGGTCGCTGTCCGTGCCGTGCAGCACCACCTGGGGCGCGATCACCGACGCGGTCAGGTCGCCGACGGCGATCGTGTCGCCCGCGACGAGATGGCGCACGGGAACGTGGGCGGCCGCGGCCCAGCCCTGGATCCGGGCCGACTCCCCCGCCGGCTCGGCGAGCGGCCCGACCTCGATCGCGTCGACCCGCCGGCCCTGGAGCACGCCGGGGAGCCCTTCGACGTGATCGGCGTGCAGGTGGCTCAGGACCACGAGCGCGACGTGCCGGACGTGCAGGTCGTCGAGGCAGCTCCTCATCAGCCCGGGATCAGGACCCGCATCCACGACGACAGCGCTTTCCGGCCCTGCCCTGATCACCAGCCCGTCACCCTGCCCGACGTCGCAGGCGACGAAGACCCAGCCCGGTCCGGCCCACGGACCGGCCACCAGGTGCGCGCCGACGACGGCGATCAGCAGGCCCGCGACCAGCGAGGCGCCCAGCCTGCGGGCAACACGAAACCGTACGGCGACGACCAAGGCGACGGTGGTCACGGCAAGGCCGAGACCGCCTGCCGCGCTCTGCGGCCACGCGACGGTGGCGTACGGTGCGCTCGCCCCGTGTCGGGCCACCCCGGCGAGCCAGATCGTCGGCAGGGCAGCAACTCTCGCGAGAATCCGGGCCAACGGCATCGCCACTGGGGCGGTGACCGCGGTGAGCACACCCATCACGGTGGCGAACGGGACGGCCGGCTCTGCAAGCAGGTTGGCAGGGACGGAGACCAGGCTGATCTGTCCGGAGAGCACCGCGATGAGCGGGCCGCAGGCGAGTTGAGCCGCCGTCGCCACCGCGAGTGAGTCGGCCAGCCGCTGCGGCAGGTGCCGTCGCAGGACGACCGCCCACCGCGGAGCCACGACGAGCAGCGCGGCCGTCGCAGCGGTCGACAACGCAAAGCCGGCAGAGCGGCTGAGCTGAGGGTCGAACAACATCAGCAGCAGCACGGCTCCGAGCAGCGCCGACATGGGCTGGCGCAGCCGGCCGGTGAGAGCGGCAGCCACCAGCAAGCCCGCCATGACAGCGGCTCGCAGCACACTCGGGGTAGGCCGTACCAGCACGACGAACCCGACCAGCAGCACGGTGGAGACGACCATCGCCGGGCGCGGTGGCACCCGAGCCAACCGGGCGAGCGCCAGCACCACGGCGAACAGAATGGCCACATTGGCTCCGGAGACGGCCACCAGGTGGGTGAGGCCTGCGGT
>JAWWOL010000180.1:0-2958 GCA_033851695.1 Frankiales bacterium | reverse complement strand
TGGCCGGACCGGGTGGTACGCCAAGGGCGCCGCGATGACCTCGACGTTCAGCTGCAGCTCGGCCTGCCAGCAGCTGTGGAACTTCCCCGCCGACCCGTCCTCGACGACCTACAACCAGAACCAGAAGTTGCTGCCCACCCCGGTGGGGACGACGACCTTCAGTCCCGCGGGCGCCTTCGGGCTCTACAGCGGAGACTTCAGCGACGTCAACTTCTCCGACGACACCCTCAACCACGCGCACAGCACCTCGAACACCGACGTGCCCGTCCCGCACTACCTGCACGACCTGCGGGTCTACCAGGCGTACGGGCCGGGGCACGTGGCCATCCCCAACACCTACCTGGTCGGCGTCGACATCACGCGGGTGCCGGCGTACAAGAACAACGACTTCCAGGACCTGGTCCTGCTGCTGCGCAACGCGACTCCGGCTGTCGCCGCCGGGCCGCTGCCCGCGATCAACCTCAACCTCGCCGCCGGCGGGACCGTGAGCAGCTCCTGTGCGGTGACCGGCTTCGACGGAGTGCTGCCGAACACCGCGGGTGACCAGTGCAAGGCCGCCAACATGGCGTTCAAGACCGGCGGCCTGGCGATCACGTCGACCGCTGGCCAGCTCGCGAACAACAACCAGCAGAACGCGCTCTACAAGACGTTCGACGCCACCCGCGGCCAGTTCACTGTCACCGCAAGGGGTGTCGGTCCGGTCAACCAGTTGACCTCGGACTACCAGCAGATCGGCGCGTGGTTCGGCCCGGACCAGAACAACTTCGTCAAGGTCGAGGCCGAGCACAACGGCGCGGGTGACCCGCACCTGACGATGTTCTACCGGGAGAACGGCGTGGCGGGCACCGTGGCCAGCATTGCCTTGCCGGCGATGAAGACGGCCAGCACGCTCGACCTGGTGATCCGGGGCAACACCACGGTGCCCGACCCGCTGCCCTACGGCGACACCTACCACGTCAGCGGTTATCCGCTGGACCAGCTGACCGTCTTCTACAGCCTCAACGGTGCAGCGCTGGTGCAGGTGGGTTCGGTCAAGATGCCGGCGGACGTCACCGGGTGGTTCAGCCGTCAGGCGAAGGCGGGCATCCTCGACTCGAACACCGGGTCTGCCACGGCCATCACCGCAACGTTCGCGAAGTTCTCGATCACCGCCCCCTAGCCGCGGCACTCCGACTCTGTCCAAGAGCGTGGCTGCCGCCCCGGTGATCGACACCCCGCGCTCATCGCGGACAGGCCGGCGGGGGCAGGGTCCTACCGTACGGTGGCGACGTTCGGCGAGCTCACGTCGTAGACGGTCGCCTTCTTGGCCGCGATGGGGTGGCCCTGCTTGTCGGTCGTGACCGGCTGCTGCGCCTGGACCTTGAGCAGCGCGGCGAGGGTCTGAGCCTTGCGGGCCGAGTTGCCGGCGTCTCCCCAGACGACCGTGACGCCCTGGGCGAGGGTCAGCGTGACCGACGCCGGGGTGGGGGCGCTGATCAGCGACACCATGGTGCGCACCTTGGCCGGCAGCGCGGCCTCGACGGCCAGTGCTGCCACCGTCGCGGGGTCGGCTGGTCCCGGTGTTGCCAGTGACAGCACGGCCAGCCCGCTCGGCACGGAGGGGACGTCGGCGAACAGCACGCCGGTGTTGTCGATCAGCGCCAACGGCTTGCCCGGACGCTGCACGACTGCGACCGGTTTGCGCTCGACCACGGTGATCCGCACCGTCGACGGCCAGGCCCGCTCCACGATGGCGGACTTGACCTGGGGCAGTGCCTCGACCCGACGTCGGATCGCCGCAGTGTCCAGCAGTGCCAATGGCTTCTCCGCCGGAACGAGTGCCGCGTTCTTGATGGTGCCGACCCCGAGGCGCGACTGGCCGCTGACGGACACGGTGTGCACGGCCAACAGGGTGGATCCGAGAACCACCCATCCGGCCAGCGCCACCAGCCCGGCCAGGGCGAGGCAGATCAGCAGCGGGCGCAGCGACAGCAGCCGGCGCCGCCGGGCCCGTTGGGCGAAGCGCCGCTCGGTCGACGGCCGCAACGAGGCGTTCGTCCCCATCGTCGGACGGGACCGCATGCGCAGGCTCATTGCTCGGCCGCCTGTCGGCCGGGTCCGAGCGAAGCCAGCAACGACAGCACTTCTGGACCGATCATCGTCACGTCGCCCGCTCCGATCGTCATCACCAGGTCGCCGGGGGCGGACCGCGCGACGAGCTCGGCGGCGACGGCGGACCACGACGGTTGGTAGGTCACCCGGGCGTAGGGCAGCGGCACCGCGTCGGCGACCAGCGCGCCGGTCACGCCGGGTACGGGGTCCTCGCGCGCGGCGTAGACGTCCATCACCACGACCTCGTCCGCCAGGGCCAGTGCCCGGCCGAACTCCCGGGCGAATGCCGCGGTACGGCTGAACAGGTGCGGCTGGAAGGCGACGACCAACTGGCCGTCACCGGCGACCTCGCGGGCGGCCCGAAGGGCAGCCGTCAGCTTGGTGGGGTGGTGGGCATAGTCGTCGTAGACACGCACGCCACCCTCGACGCCCTTGAGCTCGAACCGCCTGCGGGCCCCACGAAAGCCGGCCAGCCCGGCAGCCAGCTGCTCGAACGAGAAGCCGAGCCGCAGCCCGACCGCCAGGGTGGCGGCGGCGTTGCGGACGTTGTGCTCGCCGGGCACCTGCAGGTGCAGCGTCCCCATCCGCCGGCCGTGGTGCACGATCTCGGCCTCGGAGGTGTGACCGTCGAGCTGGAGCTCCACGATGCGCAGGTCGGCCTCGACCGCGGTCCCGTACGAGATGACTTCCACTCCCCGACCGGACGCTGTCTCGGCGACCCTGCGGGCACCCGGGTCGTCGGCGCAGGTGACCAGAAAACCTTGCGGGTCAAGGGTTGTGGAGAACGAGACGAACGCGGACTCGACGGCCGCCTCGTCCGCGTAGTGGTCCAGGTGGTCGGGCTCGACATTGGTGATGACGGCGGCG
>JAWWOL010000548.1:0-3517 GCA_033851695.1 Frankiales bacterium | reverse complement strand
CCCCGTCCGGTGCCCACCCTGGTGCCGACCGGCCGGAGCCAGCGCAAGGCGGCCCGGCGCGAAGGCCGGCGCAAGCAGCTGCGCCAGGTCTCGATCGGCGCCGGAGTGCTGGTCGCCGTGGGAGCCGTCGTCGCCGGGATTCTCGTGACGGGCGGGAGCGGCAAGAAGCCGGTCGCCCCGGTCGTGTCCACGTCCCGCACACAGCACACGGTCCTGCTGTCATTGGCGCCGGCCAACGGTCAGGCGCTGGACAGCGTCCTGCTCGCTCACGACAGTGCTGGTGGCGGCCAGGGCGTGGTCGTGCTGGTGCCGTCAAACATCGTCACCGACGTGGCAGGACGGGGCAGCATGCTGCTCGGCGGCGCCGCGGCGTTCGGCCCCGAGGTGGCCGGCGCGACCCTCTCGGACCTGGTCAGCGTCACCGTCGACGGCAACTGGGTGCTCACCCCCGATGCGCTGACCGCCCTGGTCGACCATCTCGGGGGGATCACCGCTGACGTCGACACCGCCATCTCGGTCAACGGCCAGGTCGTCGTCGCGCAGGGCAACGGCCAGCTGCTCAACGGCGGCCAGGCCGCGGCCCTGGCCCAGTACACCGCACCTGGCGAACCGTCCCTGGCCCGGCTGAGCCGCTTCCAGCGCGTGCTCACCGGGGTCATGGCCAAGCTCGGTACGGACCAGGTCGGCGTCTCCACGGTGCTGGCCGGCCTCGCATCCGGCTCGACCATGGGCAAGAACACCGCCGTGGTCAGCCAGGTCCTCGCCGGCCTTGACAGCGACGCCAAGGCCGAGAACGTCGTCTACACCACACTGCCGACCTCGGTCCTCGACACCGGCGACCAGACCGAGCGGCTGTCCGTCGACGGCACCCAGACGGCGGCCATGGTCAAGCAGTACTTCTCCCGGTCGATCCCGCAGGGGCGGGTCGCCGGCCTCAACCGGGTGATCGTCCTCAACGGCACCGGCGCGCTGGGCCTGGGTCAGAGCGCGCGGGACCGGTTGACGGCCCACGGCCTGGTGTTCGTCCGTTCGGCCAACCAGCCGGGCTTCGGTTACAAGGACAAGCCCTCGGTGGTGCTGGTGCCGGACGCGACGCCTGACTCGATCGCCTCAGGTCGCCAGGTCGCGGCCGCGCTGGGGCTGCCGGCTTCGGACGTGGAGACCGGCACGGTGGACACGACCGCCGCCGATGTCCTGACCATCCTGGGCAGTGATTTCAAGCCGTGATCGCCCGATCGTGAGAGGCTGGTAGGGTCCCGTCCCCTGCAGCGAAGAAGCCTCCCCGTGACCGCAACACCCCGTGCCGTCGAGCTCGCAACAGCAGCCGCCCTCGCCGCGTCGGACAAGCAGGCCACCGACATCGTCATCCTGGATGTCAGTGAGCCGCTCGTCATCACCGACGTCTTCGTGCTCGCCTCCGCCTCCAACGACCGTCAGGTACGGGCCGTGGTGGACGAGGTCGAGGAAAGGTTGCGCCTGCTCGGGGCCAAGCCGCTGCGCCGCGAGGGGCACCAGGAGGGCCGCTGGGTCCTGCTCGACTTCGGTGACGTCGTGGTCCACGTCCAGCACGCCGAGGAGCGCGAGTTCTACCGGCTCGAGCGGCTGTGGAAGGACTGCCCGGTCATCGAGTTCGCCGACCCCGACCTGCAGCGCGCCGGCGCCGGGATCGACTCCTGAGCAGATCGGGGCGCCGCGTCCTGCTTTGGCGCCACGGCCGCACGCAGTGGAACGTCGACGGCCGGTTCCAGGGCCAGCTCGACTCGGCCCTGGACGAGAGCGGCCTGGACGCCCTTGCGGCTGCCGCGTCCGTCCTGGCCTCCCTCGCGCCCGACCTGGTCGTGACGTCCTCCGCCGGTCGGGCCGTGGCGAGCTGCAGCTACCTCGAGCGTGCGACCGGGCTGGTCGCCAAGGCCGACGACCGGCTCCGTGAGATCCACCTCGGCACCTGGCAGGGGCTGACGCGCGAGGAGACCGCCTCCCGCTTCCCGGAGGAGTACGACGCCTGGGTGCGCGGGGACGACGTACGCCGCGGTGATGGCGAGACCTACGCCGAGGTCGGCGTACGGGCCGGTGCCGCGCTGGGCGACGCGCTCGCGCACGTACCAGACGGTGGGCTGCTCGTCGCCGTCACCCATGGCGGCACCGCGCGTGCGGTGATCGGGTCGGCGCTGGGGCTGCGCCCTTCGGACTGGTGGCGGTTTGCGCCCCTGGGCAACGCCCGCTGGTCGGTGCTGCTGGAGACCGAACGGGGCTATCGGCTGGCCGAGCACAACGCCGGCGTGACCGAGCGCTACGCCGCCCTGGTCGAGGCGGGCGACGATGCCCGGCCGGTGGAGACCGTCCAGTCCCCGGGACGCTGAGCCGTTCGTCAAGTCGACGGATCGGACGATCCTGCATACTGTGGGGGACCGCTGTTGGCCCTTGGGACTGCAGCACGGGGCTGTGGCGCAGCTGGTAGCGCACTTGCATGGCATGCAAGGGGTCAGGGGTTCGAATCCCCTCAGCTCCACCCGACGATTCAGGCAATCACGCCGTCGTAGCCCCGGCTACGGCGGCGTTTCTGTCTGCTTGCGTCCCGCGGGAGCCTGGGGGATTGTGGCGTTGCCCTCGACGCCGATGACCCAGGAGCGTGCCGCATGACCGACATCCCCGGCGTGGACGTGACCGTCCCTCCGAGCGGCAGCGGCTGCGTCGAGTGCCTCGAGGGCGGTGGCTGGTGGCTGCATCTGCGCCGCTGCGCCCAATGTGGCCACATCGGCTGCTGCGACACCTCCCCGGCACAGCACGCGTCCTCGCACAGCGCCGCCACGGGGCACCCGCTGATCCAGAGCTTCGAGCCGGGGGAGGAGTGGTTCTGGAGCTACACCGCCGAGGACTTCTTCGACGGGCCGCCGCTCGCCGCTCCGGACAGTCACCCGCCGGACCAGCCCACCCCCGGTCCCGCCGGCCAGGTCCCGCCGGACTGGCGCCGGCAGCTGCACTAACGAAAGCCGCCTGCTTCCGCGAACCGATCGCGCACTCCCGGAGTCTCACCTGCGACCGATCGCGAGAGGGTGGGCCCGTGGACGAGCTGACTGAGTCGCTGGAGCACTGGCTGGAGGAGTGGTACGCGACCGCGTACCGCACTGCCTGCTTGGTCCTCCGCGACCCGATCGCGGCCGAAGATGCCGTCCAGGAAGCGTTTCTGCGGGTCTGGCGGTTCCGGGACTCGATCCCGGCCGGTGACGGCCGCAAGGCGTGGCTCTACCGCGTCGTCGTCAACGCCTGTATGTCCCGCGGACGGGTCGACGGACGGATCAGGTCCCGTACGACCGACTTCGAGCTCGGGCCCGAGCCGGTCAGCCCGGCGCCGCAGCCCGACGAGCTGGCGGAGCGGTCCGAGCTCTCGGTGCTGGTCGGACTGGCCCTCGCCGACCTGCCGGAGAACCTGCGGGTGCCGCTCGTCCTGCGCTTCTACGCCGGCCTGTCCGAACGCGAGATCGCGACCGCCATCCAGAGACGTCCCGGCACGGTGAAG
>JAWWOL010000546.1:0-2902 GCA_033851695.1 Frankiales bacterium | reverse complement strand
CGCGGTGAGCTCCTCGAGCTGGGTGACGATGCCGGCGATGACGTCCTCGCGCATCGACGCCGGCAGCTTGTCCAGGTCGTGCAGCACCTCGACGTTCGTCCGCAGTGACGCGAGGGGCGTACGCAGCTCGTGCGAGGCGTCGGCGACGAGCTGCCGTTGCGCCCCCACCGACGCTTCGAGCGCAGCCAGCATCGAGTCGAACGACGAGGCCAGTCGGCCGAGCTCGTCGCGACGCGTCTCGGCGATGCGGTGCGTCAGGTCCCGGGTGGCGGCGATCTCCTCAGCAGTGGAAGTCAACCGTCGTACCGGTCGCAGGGCGGCGCCGGCGACGAACCAGGCGAGGCCGGCCGCTACCACCAGGCCGATGACGCCGAACAGCAGGAAGGAAAGCCCGAGGTGGTGCACCTCCTTGTCCACGGCCGTCAGCGGCAGCGCGACCTGGAACGCCAGGTCGTTGCCTTGGGCCACGGTCAGCATCCGCAGATGCTGGCCGTCGACGGTCACGTCGCTGAGTCGCTCCGCGCCGGCCGGTTGCGCTGCCACGGCCCGGTCGGCGGCGGTCACGGGCAGCGCTGGTGACCCCTCGCTGGGGACGGACGGAGTGGTGTTGTCGATCAACTGCACGTAGGCGTTGATCTGTCCCGGCACGGGGGGAGCCGGACGGACAGATTGCTGGTCACCGAACGGGTTGCCGCTGAACTGCAGCCGCTGCGCTGCAGCCGCGGTGTCCAGCTGGGTCTCGACGCTGTGCCGGAGCTCGTGCCGGACCTCGTACAGCCCGGTGGTCAGCACTCCGCCGAGCGCCAGGACCACGGCGAGGGCGGCCGCGACGATCAGCCGGACCCGCAGAGGGGTGTCCCGCAGCCAGTGCCAGAAGCTCCGCTTCGGAGCGGCGACCGGTGCGAAGGTGATTTCCGTCATCGCTCGGCCCGCAGCTGGTAGCCGACGCCGCGGGCGGTGTGGATCAGCCGCGGCTCGCCCTCGGCCTCGGTCTTGCGCCGCAGGTAGCCGATGAACACCTCGAGGGAGTTCGACGCCGGCTCGAGCTCGTAGCCCCAGACCCGGTCCATGATCGTCTCGCGCGGCAGCACCTTGCCGGCGTTGAGCAGGAACAGCTCGAGCAGGGCGAACTCGGTACGGGTGAGCTCGAACGGCCGCGAGCCGCGGAACGCCTGGCGGGACTCGAGGTCCAGCGTCAGGTCCTCGTACGTCAGCCGGGTCGCGTCCTTCTCGACCGGCGCCGCCCTGCGCAGCAGCGCGCGCAGCCGGGCCCGCAGCTCTTCCAGGGCAAACGGCTTGGCAAGGTAGTCGTCGGCACCCGCATCGAGCCCGGCCACCCGGTCGCCGACCTGGTCCCGAGCGGTCAGCACCAGGATGGGGGTGCGGTCGCCGCCGGCCCGTAGCCGACGGCACACCTCGAGCCCCCCGAGCACGGGCATCATCACGTCGAGGACGAGTACGTCGGGCTCCAGCTCGCGCACCGCCTCGAGTGCCTTGGCCCCGTTGCTGACCGCCGACACCGCGTAGCCGTCGATGGTCAACGCCCGGGTGAGTGCCGCGCGGAGCTCGGGGTCGTCGTCGACGACGAGGACGCGGGTTCCTGGATTCACACTGCGTTCGCTCTCGGTGGTCTCGGCCCGGTCGGGGGACAGCAGACCGGTGCGGCTCGCTGTGTGCACGTTATCTCCTGCCCCGGACGCAATCTGTGACCCTGCTGTGGCGTGCACCGAGTCTGATCACCGTGGCTGAAGGAGACCTGAACGTGGGCGTGGGTCCGGCGGGACGTAATGGCCCCGTTGTTGCGCACCGGTCAGAGGTCCGTAATGCCTGGTTTGCCCGAAAGGCGACCTTGTGCCGAGAAATGCAGGCAGCCGCCGTAACCCCGGCAATTGTCGGTCGTTAACTGACCCGGAGCCGGCAGTGCAGTCGCCGTCCGAGATCACGCTGCGTAGTCGAATGTCCTGGTTTCGTTCGCCCGAACGGGTGGCCCACGCCTGATCGACAACCTGGGCGTTGCACAGCGTGGTGGCGGCCCGTACTCTGGTGCCAGCCAGGGGTGGCTAGGGGCGGGGGCTTCGGGTTATCTCTCGGCAACTGCTGAACCTGACTTGAGCCTTTTCCGTATCAGGTTTTCGGTCTCCGACTCCGTCGTCGGTGGAGATTGCCGTCATAAAGCCGACTGACCCTGCGAGCCCCGGAGCATCATGACCACGCACACCCGTACGACCGCGAAAGCCGCCGGGCTCGTCCTGGCCGCCATGACGCTGGTCGTCTCGTTGCTCCCGGCGCTGCCCGCGCAGGCCGCGACCACCCTTGCCCAGATCAGCTTCGGCAAGGCGGACATCGCGCCGCCGGCCGGCTACACCGTCGACAGCGGCCAGGCCTACACGGCTGCCCGCGGCTACGGCTGGATCGACCTGGCGGACAACAACCCCCAGGACGTCACGGCGAACACCCGCTACAGCTGGAACAAGACGCAGGGCTACACGACCCTCATCTACATGCAGACCGGCGGCCAGGCCGGCGGCGGGCGCTGGGAGTACGCGGTCCCCAACGGCACCTATGACGTCACCGTCACCGCGGGCGACGCGCGCAGCAACGACGGCGTCAACTACTGCTGCCTCGACGCGACCAACCGGATCACCGTCGAGGGCGTCCTCGCCGTCAACGACTTCAAGGGCACCGCTGCCCAGCCGCTGACCACCCAGACCGTCACGGTCGCCGTCACCGACGGCAAGATCACCCTCGACCCGACCGGCGGCATCAACACCAAGTTCGACCGCGTCGTCATTGCCACCTCGACCGGGACCCCGCAGCCCGTCACGCCCGTGGTCACCTCGGTCACCCCGGCCCAGGCGGCCACCCAGGTCGGCCTCAACGCAGCGGTCAGCCTCGGGGTCTC
>JAWWOL010000540.1:0-7147 GCA_033851695.1 Frankiales bacterium | reverse complement strand
GCCCGTCGGTGACCGTGATGGTCCCGTTCTTGCCGATCACCTTGGTGCTGTTCGCGCTCGGCTCGAGGCCCCCGGTGGCCACCAGCACGCCTGCTGCCGTCGCGTCCGCCATGAACGCACCCATCTCGGCCATCAGCTCGGGGGTCGGCGGGGACATCGGCACGGTGTCGTCGCCGAGCGTGTACAAGAGGAACCGCATGGTCGTCTCCTTCGATTTGCGCTCCTGCAGAGCGCGTGTTCACTGGCCGGCGAATGTCGGCTCACCTGTGCGTCGTCCGGGCAGTTGCCGGATCGACACGGTGCGCCCGGAAGCTCGACTGTATTGGCCGAGTGCTTCCTTGGTCAGGAGCAGGCGGCTGCGCGATTGAGCAGCAGGGTGCGTTCGCTGTCGTTCTGGGTGATGGACGCGGCGAGCTCGAAGGACCGACGGGCCTCGTCGAGGCGGCCGAGCCGCGAGAGCAGGTCCCCTCGGACGCTCGGCAGCAGGTGGTAGCGCGCGAGCGTCCCCGCCGAGGTCAGGGCGTCCACGAGTTCGAGCCCCGCGGCCGGACCGTGCGCCATCCCGACGGCCACGGCCCGGTTCAACTCGACCACCGGAGAAGGCTCGATCGCGGCCAGCGCTTCGTACAGGGCGGCAATGCGGATCCAGTCGGTCTCATCGGCCGTACGGGCCCGTGCGTGGCAGGCAACGATGGCGGCCTGCAGCACGTACCGACCGGGCCGGCTGGCAAGCGACTCGGCCCGGTCGAGGGCGTTGAGGCCACGTCGGATGAGCAGCTGATCCCACTGGGCCCGGTCCTGGTCGAGCAGCAGGACCGGTTCGCCCGCGGGGCCGACCCGGGCCGAGGAGCGGGAGGCCTGGATCTCCATCAGCGCCACCAGGCCGTGCACCTCTGGCTCGTCCGGCGCGAGTCCGGCGAGCACCCGGCCGAGTCGTAGCGCCTCCTCGCACAAGGCTGGGCGCATCCAGTCCTCGCCGGCGGTTGCGGAGTAGCCCTCGTTGAAAATGAGGTAGAGCACGCCCAGCACCGAGCCGAGTCGCTCGGCCCGCTCCTCCCGGCTCGGCAGCTCGAACGGGACCTTTGCCTTCCCCAACGTGCGCTTGGCCCGTACGATCCGCTGCGCGATGGTCACCTCGGAGCTCAGGAAGCCCCGGGCGATCTCCGGCGTGGTCAGCCCGCCGAGCAGGCGCAGCGTCAGAGCCACCTGAGCATCGGTCGAGAGCACCGGGTGGCAGCAGATGAACATCAGGCGCAGTCGGTCGTCCTCGATCGGGTCGTCGAGAGCCGCATCGAAGTCGGGGATGAAGGCCTCCTGCGTGGTCTCGGCGTCCCGGCGCATCAGCGCGTGCTTGCGCTGGAACCGCTCACTGCGGCGGAAGTGGTCGGCGGCGCGCCGCTTGCCGACGGCCATCAGCCAGGCGCCCGGGTTCTCGGGCACCCCTGACTCCGGCCATTGCGCCAGAGCGGCGACGAGCGCGTCCTGCGCCAGGTCCTCGGCAAGGCCGACATCGCGGACGAGGCGCACCAGGGCGGCGATGAGTACGGCCGACTCCATGCGCCATACCGCTTCGATACGACGCTGGACCTCAGGGACCGTCACGGCACCGATCTGAGCACGGCGGCAACCGGGCAGGCAACCTCGTCAGTCCGCGACCTGCCGCACTTCGCAGACCGCCGTGACCCCCGGCCAGTGCTCCGCGTGCGCCCGCATGAACCGGCGGGCCATCTCGATCGCCTCCTCCTTGGAGTGGAGCTGGAACATCGCATAGCCACCGATGACCTCCCTGGCCTCCGCGAAGGGGCCGTCAAGCACGGTCACCTTGCCGTTCACGACCCGGACGAGCGCACCGGCCGCAGTGGGCAGCAGACCGCCCTGCTCCAGCATCGTGCCGTCCAACATCGCGTGCCGGCCCAGCTCGCCCACCGCCTGGATCAGCGACGCCGGGGGCGGCCCCGCCGGGTTGCTCTCGTCCGTCTTGATCATCGTCAAGAACCGCATCGTGCCGTCTCCTCGTCGGTCGCTGTCCGCCGGACCTGCGTGGCCGACTGCCCCAGCGTCGTCCGGGACGGGACCGAATCGACACCGGGCGAAAAGTCGGCTCAGGGTGTGTCGAAACCGGCCCACCCCGGGCGACGCACGGGTGGACGCGGCACCACAACGGCCCCGAGAGGACCCCCACCATGAACCGTGTGACGTCGAAGGACGGCACCATCATCACGTACGACGTCGTCGGCGCGGGACCGACCTTGATCCTCGTCGGCGGGGCGATGAGCTACCGGCTGTTCCCCGGCTTCGTCAAGCTCGCCAACCTGCTCGCCGGTGACTTCCGCGTCGTCAACTACGACCGCCGCGGACGCGGGGACAGCGGCGACACGGCGCCGTACACCGTGCAGCGGGAGGTCGAGGACCTTGAGGCTGTCATCGCGGCGAACGGGGAGACAGCGTTCGTCTGGGGGATGTCTTCCGGGGCGGCCCTTGCGGTGACCGCGGCCGCCAGTGGGGCTGCGATCGACAAGCTGGCGCTGTACGAGCCTCCGTACATGGTGCTTCCTGGTGGGCGCCGGCCGCCGACCGATCACCAGGAGCAGCTGCAACGGCTGGCCAACGCGGGGCGAAGCGGCGAGGCGGTCAGCTTCTTCCTGAAGCGCTGCATGGGTGCTCCGGCGGTTGTGGTCGCCCTCATGCACGCCTTGCCGTTCTGGCCAAGGCTCAAGGCGGTCGCGCACACCCTGCCGTACGACGCCGCGGTGATGGGGGACTACGGACTGCCCAAGGAAGCGCTCCAGGCCGTCGACGTCCCCACTCTCGTGATCGGCGGCGAGAAAAGCGATCCGCGGCTGCGGCTCGCTGTCGATGCCGTCGCGGCAACGCTGCCGCAGGGCCAGCTCCGGGTCCTCAATGGCCAGCGGCACAACGTGTCGATGGACGTCCTCGCGCCCGTACTCCGCGAATTCTTTGCCGCCGGAATTGTTGCCCGATGAGAAATGTCTGCCTGTCCATGAGAACCAGCCTGGACGGATACGTGGCCGGTCCCAAGGGCGAGCTCAACTGGGCCTTCCGGAGCCTCGATCCTCAGCAGGAGGCGGAGATCGTGGAATGGCTCCGTACGGTCGACACCATCCTGATCGGCCGGGTCACCTATCTCCAGCAGGCGTCGTTCTGGCCGCGACAGACCGGCGACATGGCCGAATTGCTCAACGCCCACGAGAAGGTCGTGTTCTCAACCACTCTCGACAAGGTCGAATGGAACAATTCCCGGCTGGCGACCTCGAGCATCGCCGAGGAGGTCGCGAGTCTCAAGCAGAGCGAGGGCAAGGACATCTACGTGACGGGCGGCGCGTGCCTGGCCGGCTCGCTGGTCAAGCTCGGACTCGTCGACCGGTTCAACCTGACGATCCACCCGGTCATGCTGGGCGTCGGCAAGCCGCTCCTCCCTGAGCTGCGGGAACCCACCGACCTGGTGCTCACCAGCAGTCGCACGTTCGACTCCGGCGCAGTTCACCTCACGTACAGCAGAGGAGAGCGATGACCTTCCAGGCATACCTCGACAACATCAAGGCCAAGACCGGCAAGGATCCGGAGGACTTCCGGGTGCTTGCTGCTGACAAGGGTTTGCTCGCCCCCGGGGTCAAAGCGGGCGAGATCGTGGCCTGGCTGAAGGCGGACTTCGCACTGGGCCACGGTCACGCCATGGCCATCGTGGGCACGATCACCGCAGCCGACCAGCCGAAGATTAGCCGCGAGGCCGAGCTCGCCAAACACTTCACCGGACGCAAGGACCAGTGGCGGCAACCATTCGACGTCCTCATGGACAAGGCCGGTCGGTTCGGGCCGGACGTCATGGCCCAGCCGGGTGCCTCGTACATCAGCCTGCTGCGCAGGGGCAAAAAGTTCGCCATCGTCCAGACCGGGGCCAACCACCTCGACGTCGGCATCAAGCTGAAGGACGTCGAGGCGACCGAGCGCCTCGGCGTCGCCGGCAGCTGGAACGCCATGGTGACGCACCGCGTCCGGATCACGGAACAGGGGCAGGTCGACGCCGAGCTTCTTGGCTGGCTACGGGGGGCTTACGACCGCGCATAGCGCTCGCTCGGGGGGCCGACTGAAGCGGGCTGCCTGAGCCCCTAGCCTTGTACGCATGCCGCAAGCTGGCGCCGACACGGCCGAACGCCGGACAGCGGACGAGGACGCCCACAAGCTGACCGCCGTCGAGGGCCTTGCCGCGTTGTCACTGGACGCGCTGTCGAGCGTCGCGTACGGGCCCGAGGCGATCGTGCTCGCCCTGGTGGTCGGCGGGTCAGCGGCCATCCGGTACACGCTGCCGGTCACCGTCGCGATCGTTGTCCTGCTACTGGTCCTCGTGGTGTCCTACCGCCAGGTGATCGCGGTGCACCCCGACGGCGGCGGGGCGTACGCGGTTGCCAAGCGCTACCTGGGCCGGCGTTCTGCGCTGCTCGCCGCGGCGAGCCTGGTCGTCGACTACGTGCTCACCGTCGCGGTCAGCCTCGCCGCCGGCGCCGCCAGCCTGGCCAGCGTGTTCCCCAGCCTGCACCGGCACCTGTTGTTGCTGTGCCTGCTCGGCCTCGCGCTGCTCACGGTGCTGAACCTGATCGGGATCGCGGAGTCGGCACGGGTGCTGATGCTGCCCACTGTGGTGTTCATCGTCGCGATCGTGGCGATCATCGTGGTCGGGCTCAGCCGGTCGCAGCCGGTCGCCATCATCGGCACCGGCAACGGCCAGCTGCACGCCACCGAGGCGGTCGGCATCGTGCTGCTGCTGAAGGCGTTCGCGGCCGGCTGCTCGGCGCTGACCGGCGTCGAGGCGATCGCGAACGGCGTACCGGCGTTCAAGGCCCCAGCCGTGCAGCGCGCGCAGCGGACCGAGCTGTCCCTCGGCATCCTGCTAGGGGCGATGCTGATCGGGCTGGCGGTGCTGATCACGGCGCACCACGTCGTCCCGCGCGGCCACGTCACCATCCTCGCCCAGCTGTCGGCCGCGGCCTTCGGCACCGGCTGGCCGTTCTACGTCACCAACCTGACGGTGACGATGGTGCTGGGCTTCGCCGCGAACACCAGCTTTGGCGGGTTGCCGGTGCTGATGGGCCTGCTGGCCAAGGACAATCGGCTGCCGCACGTGTTCGGGCTGCACGCCGAGCGGCCGGTTTACCGGTACGGGGTCAGCGCGCTGGCGTTGTGCGCCGCCGCACTGCTGATCGTGGTGGGGGCCGATACCAACCGGCTGCTGCCGCTTTTCGCGATCGGCGTCTTCATCGGCTTCACCATCAGCCAGGTGGGGCTGGTCCGCCACTGGTGGGAGGAGCGGCCGAGGGGCTGGGTGGGGAGGGCGGCGCTGAACGGGTTCGGCGCCGTGCTGACCGCGATCGCAGCGGTGGTCTTCTTCCTCAGCAAGTTCACCGCCGGTGCCTGGCTGTTGCTGCTGATCATCCCCGGGCTGATGTGGATGTTCGCCAGCATCGAGCGCTACTACGACACGGTGGCGGTGACGCTGGGTATTGGAAAGATCCCGGCTCCTCCCGTGGCCGACGCCAGCTCCAACCCGGTCGTCATCGTGCCGATCGTCGCTGTCAACCGGCTGACCGAGCTGGCCCTCCGCACGGCACTGCAGCTCGGTGGGCGGGTGATTCCCGTGGCCGTGGACCTCGACCCAGAGGCAACCGAGAAGCTGCGCCGGCAGTGGGAGCTGTGGGACATCGGTATCGACCTCGTGGTGCTCCCCAGCGAGCACCGCAGCCTAGTCCCGCCGATGGTCGACTTCGTCAACGTGCAGATGTCGCTCGGTCGTCAGGTGACGGTCCTGCTAGCCGAGGTGGAGCCCCGCCGCCGTCGCTACCAGGTCCTGCACAACCAGCGCGGGCTGATCCTGGCCGCAGCGCTCCGGTCCCGTACGGACGCCGTGGTGGCAATCCAGCCGTTCCGCCTCTGATGGCTGGGGCTGAAGGCGCGGGCCTTCGTTGGTTGCCGTCGAGGATCACCCTCAAGGCTGGGTCCTCCCACGCCGAGATCCACGGAAACGATCAAGGGGGTCCCGTGCTGCGCCGCGCCGAAAACGTGAATGTGTACTACAAGCGCGACCTGTTGGGCCTGTTTACCGGCAGATTCCGGATCTTGCTCGAGGTGGGCAGGAAGATTCACCTCTCCCCGAACCGAGTTACAGTCGGCGAGTTCCGAGCGATGCAAGCTCGGTCGTCACAAACCCCGGTCGCTTACCTGCGGGTCGGAGACCGGACCTATTGGCGTTCGGCCGACAAGTGGTACACGGACAATGAAGGGCTGGCGGCGGAGGCCGTCCATGCCCTGCTGGTGACTCGGGCGATGAGACAGGACGACCGCGTCAACCGGGCAATGACCATCGCGGCTCAAGGTCAGCTGCCGGTGCCGGACCAGCGCACGGGGATCCCCAAGGACGTCAAGTTGCTGGTGTGGAACCGCGACCAGGGTTCCTGTCGTGCCTGCGGCAGCAAGGTCGACTTGCAGTTCGACCACATCATTCCGGTCTCACATGGCGGCAGCAGCACCGAGCACAATCTGCAGATCCTGTGCGGCACCTGCAACCGACGCAAGGGCGCGAGCGTCGTCTAGCCCCGATCCGCCGCCGGAGTGACAAGACTAATATCGATGATAGTCTCATGGGTGATACTATCCTGGATGTGTTCATCGGCCGGGATCGTCAGCTCGGACAACTCCAACAGCTCTTCGCAGGCGTGGGAGCTCCTGGGGCGGACAGCCCCGGCAAGGCCGTGCTCGTACGCGGCCGACGCCGGGTGGGCAAGTCCCGGTTGGTCGAGGTCTTTCTCGAGCGGGCCGACGTCCCCCATGTCTACTTCACTGCCTCGGCCCGCAGCGCCGAGGAGGAGCTGCGCCTGTTTGCGGCTGAGGTGGCATCGTCCAGCTTGCCGGGCGCGGCGCTGTTCGCTGACGTGGTTCCGGGTTCGTGGGACGCGGCGCTTCGCCTACTGGCCGCTGCGTTGCCGGCCGATCGACCCTCGGTGGTCGTGCTGGACGAGCTGCCGTACTTGACTACAGCCGATCCCGGCCTCGAAGGAACACTGCAGAAGCTGTTCGACCGCGAGCTCCGCCGGAAACCCGTACTGCTCATCGGCATCGGGTCCGATCTCGCGATGAT
>JAWWOL010000178.1:0-8680 GCA_033851695.1 Frankiales bacterium | reverse complement strand
CGGGATCGCGCTGGATGGCACCGGGCGAGCCCTCGGCGATCTTCTCGCCGAAGTTGAGCACGATGATCCGGTGGGCGATCGACATCACCAGCTTCATGTCGTGCTCGATCAGCAGCACGCTGACGTCGCGCTCTGCGTTGACCCGCTGGATGAGCTGGGCGAGGTCGCGTTTCTCCACCGGGTTCGTGCCGGCCGCTGGCTCATCGAGCAGCAGGACGCCGGGCTCGGTGCCCAGCGCCCGTGCGATCTCGAGCCGGCGCTGCTCGCCGTATGGTAGTGAACCGGCCAGCTCGTTGGCCCGATCGGACAGACCGACGTCCGCGAGCAGTGCGTACGCGCCGGCCAGGCTCTCGCGTTGTTCCCTCCGCTGCCAGGGCAGGCCCAGCATCGCAGAGACCGGTCCCGACTTCTGCCGGGTCTCGATGCCGACCTGGACGTTCTCGAGTGCGGTCAACGCGGGGAACAGCCGGATGTTCTGGAAGGTACGGGCGACTCCGAGGTGGTTGATGATGTGGGTCTTCTTGCCGAGCACGCTCACCGGTGCTGCGCCCGGGCGGCCGACCAGGGTGATCGAGCCCTCCTGCGGTGTGTAGACGCCGGTCAGCGAGTTGAACAACGAGGTCTTGCCGGCGCCGTTGGGCCCGATGACCGCGAGGATCTCACCGCGGAACATCTGCAACGACACGTCATTGAGGCTCGTGACACCGCCGAAGCGCAGGGTCACGTGGTTGACGTCGAACACGACCTCGGGGACGTCGAGGGACTGGGCAGTCATGTGACCTACATCCCTTCCGCAGCAGGCACTGCACGCGTCTCGGAGCTCTGTGTGCCGTCCAAGCCCTGCAATTCGGCCTTGCGCCGTTTGGCCGGGATGAGTCCGGCGGGACGGAAGATCATCATTGCCAGGACCACCGCCCCGATCCACATCTGCCGGTCAGCCGGTGGGACCTGGTCCTTGAGGAACTCCGGCAGCCAGGTCAGCACCGCCGCGCCCGCGATGGCGCCCGGCAACGAGCCCATGCCGCCGAAGACCACGTAGGCCACTACCAGGATGGAGTTGTTGAGGACGAAGTTGTCCGGGTTGAAGTAGCCGATCTGGCTGGCGAAGAAGACACCGGCCACTCCCGAGGTCGAGGCGCCGATGGCGAAAGCCATGAGCTTGACCCTGGTCGTGTTGACACCAGTGGCCTGCGCAGCGACCTCGTCCTCACGGATCGCCGCCCAGGCCCGGCCGAGCCGGGAACCCTCGAGCCGATAGAACAGGACGACCACGATAATGATCAACGTCAGCAGGAGATACCAGTACTGCAGGTTGTTCTGGCTCCATTGCCAGTGCAGCGGACCGAGGTGCAGGGAGGGGTGCGCAACGGCAGGGGAGGGGCCGCGGGTCGAGTTGGTGATGTTGCCGGGGTTGTTGACTGCGGTGATCCGGATGATTTCACCGAAGCCGAGCGTGACGATGGCGAGATAGTCACCGCGCAGCCGCAGAGTCGGTGCGCCAAGGGCTATGCCGGCTATCAGGCAGACCGCGATGGCGAACGGGATCGCCAGCAGCGGGGTCATGTGCAGCCAGTCCGGCGGCTTGTGTGGCAAGGAGCCGACCAGGTAGGCGGTCGTGTAGGAGCCGAGGGCGTAGAAGGCGATGTAGCCGAGGTCGAGCAGTCCGGCCCACCCGACCACGACGTTGAGGCCGACGGCCAGCAAGACGTAGACGCCCACCTCGCTGACCAGCACCTTCTGCCAGAACAGGGTCATCGTCGGCGGGAGGAACACCGCGAGGATGAGCCCCACCAGCAAGAGGCTCTTGGAGGAACGGCTCGCCGTCCGCAGCGACAGTCCGACCTTGTCCGAGGAGACGGCCTGTTGGGTGCGGATCGGGAGCGGCGCGCGCAGCGCTGTCGCTGTCGCAAAGGCGCCAGCCGCCATGAGGGAGAACCCCATGCAGGCAAGCCATCCGCCGGAGCCGAGGTTCTGCCAGGGGCCGGTCGCCGCGTCGGTTCCGTGCGTCGCACCGACCTTGCTGATGTCGTAGAGCGTGAACAGGGTCAGCAGCACAGCGACCAGACCCACCACGACGGCCGCTACGGCGGAAGCGAAGTGGCGGTTGTAGGCGGCACCCACGGCCACCAGCACCGACACGACGAGCAGTGTCCAGCCCAACCAGGAGAAGTAGGCCGATGTCAGGCCCGTCGTCGCCGGGTGGGACGTTGCCGCGAACAAGCTGCCCGTGTCGCGGAAGTTGGTGTCGTAGTGCAGCGGCGAGAACCAGGTCGTGGTCGTCATCGCGAGGAGGGCCGCAATCGCGCCGACGCCGGTCAGCAGCAGGCCGGGACGCCAGGCGAGCGCGCGGTCGATGGACTCGCGGAACAACGATCCTTCGCTGTCCATGGCCGAGGCCGCGCAGGCGACCGCGATGACGAGGTAGCCCAGCAGGGCACCGAAGGCGCCCAAGGAATGATCGATCGCCTTGGTGTAGGAGATGACCTGGTGATGCGCGACGAACGCGACGACCCCCGCCACCAGCGCGAGCGCCGACGTGGCCCAGGCCAGGGCGTTGCTGCGCCGGATGATCGAGGCAGCACCGATGGCGGCGACGACGGCCAGCTCTGTCCAGTGCAGCCAGCCGAAGAAGCTTCTGGCGATGATGGACAGGGCGGGTGTGTCGACAACCTGCGGTCCGACCGTGCTCAGCTTGCCGTCACCGACGGCGTCGTCCCACTTGAGCAGCTGGTAGGACGCGATGACGGCCACGACGCCGCTGGACATCGCGACGGCTCCGGGATAGGTGAAGTAGGGCTTGACCCGCGGCCAGTAGGTGACCAGCAGGAACCCCAGCAGGCCGATGCCGAGGAAGACGAAGATCCGGGGCCGGAACACGGACTCGCGGAAGGCGAGCCCGTAGTCGTCCTGCGAGCCCTCCTGCGGGCCGATCATCAGCGCAAGCACGATGGATGCGGCGAAGGCGGCGAAGGCCCGCTTGATGAGAGGGGAGTCGAACATCTTCCGGTTCATGCTGCCCGCCCCAGCCGCTCACCGAGCAGGCCGGTCGGCCGGAAGATCAGGACCACGACGAGGACGACGAACGCCACCACGTCGGTCCAGGCGATGCCGATGGCCGGGATGGGAGGCACGAGGGCCTCGACCAGTCCCAGGATCAGGCCGCCCATCATGGCTCCGCGGATGTTGCCGATACCGCCCAGGACGGCCGCGGCGAAGGCTTTGGTGCCCTGGTTGAACCCGATGGTGTTGGAGAACGAGAACGCCGTACCGAAAAGGAATCCGGCAGCACCGGCCAGCGCTCCGCCGATGACGAAGGTGCGGGAGATCGTACGGTCGATGTCGACACCCATCAGCGCTGCGGTCGGCGCGTCCTCGGCCACGGCGCGGATGCCGCGGCCGAGCTTGGTGCCGGCGACGAGCCGGTCGAGGAACACCATCATGAGAACCGCGGAGACGATGATGACGACCTCGAAGACCTGAATGCGGGCCGTCGAGATGTGGAAGAGCTCGCGGTTCTGGTTGAAGTAGACCGGGAACGAGTTTCCGTTGAAGCGGTTGAACAGCTTTCCGGCCAGCTGCGAGAGGAAGAACGACGCTCCGATCGCGCTGATCAGGAACGCGAGCTTGGGCGCCCCCCGTTTTCGGAGCGGCCGGTAGGCCACGCGTTCGAGGGTCCAGGCAACGCAGGCACCGGTGATGGCACCTGACAGCAGGCCGATGATGATGACGATCGGCACCTCCCAGGACGGCGTACCCTTGCCGTCGCCCACCACGGCATGGACGACGATGAAGCTGCCGAACGTGCCCGACATGAAGACCTCGCTGTGCGCGAAGTTGAGCAGCTGCAGAACGCCGTACACGAGGGTGTAGCCCAGCGCGATCAGCGCGTACATCGATCCGCGGGTCAGGCCCAGCAAGATGTACTGCGGCACCTCGTGCAAGTAGTTCACGCGGACAACCCTCCACAGGCAAATGGGCTCTGGGTCATTCGACCTGCCGGCGACACAGTGCAGGGGGCACCCCGGGTCGAGCTCGGGGCGCCCCCACGCACTAGGTCAGTCGCGAATCAGCTTTGGGACTTGATGTCGCCGAGCAGCGCGATGGCGCCACTCTTCTGCTGGTAAAGGTTGATCAGCTGTGCGGCGACCTCACCGGTGGAGGTGAACTTGAGGTCGTTGGTGATGCCCTTGTAGTCCACCGTGTTCACGGCGTCCCAGACAGACTTGCGGGTCGGCGAGGCGCCGGCGTTCTTGATGGCCGTCAACAGCAGGTTGGTGGCGTCGTAGGCCTCGGGGGAGTAGGTCGAGGAGTCGACCTTGAACATCGCCTTGTAGGCGTCGTTGAAGGCCTTCGCGACCGGGGCGACCGTGGCGTCGAGGCAACCGCAGGAGAAGTACCAGCCGTCACCGGAGGAACCAGCGGCGGTGGTGAACTTGGTCGACTTGCCGCCGTTGCCGGTCATCGTCAGACCCTTGAAACCGGCCGCGGTGAGCGCCTTTGCGAACAGGCCGGCCTGCGTGTCGTAGCCACCGTAGAACAGCGCATCTGCTCCGGAGGAGGCGACCTTCTGGGAGATGACGCTGTAGTCCGTCGTCGCCTGCGGCACGCTGTCCCGGGTCGTGGTGATGGCCTTCACCTTGAGCTCGGCCTGCACGGCGTCAGCCGCACCCTTGCCGTAGTCGGTCCCGTCATCGATCACGTAGACCTTCTTGGCCTTCTTGGCGAGCCAGTCGGCAGCCTCGAGACCCTCGAGCGAGTCCGGCGGCACGACCCGGTGGAAGGACTTGAAGCCCTTCGAGGTCAGCGTCGGGTTGGTGGCCGACGGGCTGACCAGCACGAGCCCCGCCGTGTCGTATGAGGCACCGACGGCCGCGGATGCGCCGGAGAAGCTGGGCCCGATGACCCCGAGGATGGCCGGGTCCTGCTGCAGCGTGGCTGCCGCGGCCGGAGCCTTGTCGGCCAGTCCGACGTCGTCCGCCTTGACCAGCTGGACCTGGAAACCGTAGGTGTTGGCCTTGTTGGCCTGGTCGATCGCGACCTCGACCGCCTGGACCTCGTTGAGGCCGAGCTGGGCGTTGTCACCGGTGAGCGGACCCTCAAAACCGATCTTCACCGTGGCACCGGAGGCGCCGCCGGTGGAGCTGGAGCTGGATGCGGCGCCCAGACCGGTGCCGGACTTGCTGCTGCTCCCGCAGCCCGTCAGGGCAATCGATCCGGCCAGGCCGAGCAGGGCCAACGTGCGTACCGCGCTGTGCTGCATGTTGCCTCCATACAAAGGGTGGTTGCGACGGACCGGCCCCGAGGCCGGAGGTCGCACTGCGAGACACGTTCGTCCTGCATGCAGACTTGCATACCGGAAGATCGTGATACTGCCAGCGTCTGGGAGGGTCAGTCAACGCCGCCACGCGCCACACCGGTCGGCGCTCGAACCGTGACCTGTCGCTGCCTCGTCGCCGCTGTCCGAGCGGTGCAACTCCTGTCTGTGCCGGGCCAGATCGTGCATGAGGAGACCTCGTGCAGGATCTTGCCCGTCGCGCATCTCCGGTTGGTTACGTTCGTGCGGCACTTGAGATACGCCGCGGCGCACATCCGGCACATGGGACATGGCGGCGGTTAGGTAAGCCTTACAAAACCTGGTAGCCTGGAGCCGTTCCCGACTCGAGGAGTGGTCAGACGGTGAGTACGGCTTCCATCCTGTTACTCGGCGCCATCGCGGGGCTGACCATCTTTCTGGGGCTGCCGGTCGGGCGGATGCGCAACCTGAGCCCTGGCGTGCGGGTCTTCCTCAACGCCGCCGCGACAGGGGTGCTGCTGTTCCTCTTCTGGGACGTGCTCACCCTGGCCATGGGCAACGTCGAGCCACGAATGACCGCGGCGAACGATGGTCACGCCTCGTGGGGGCCGTTCGCCGGTTTCGCAGCGCTTTTCGCGGGCGGCCTGATCGTCGGACTGATGTCGCTGGTCTACTACGACAGCTGGATGCGACGGCGGTTGCGCCCACAGGGGCCCGGTGCCGCCTCGGTCTCCGAGCTCGCGCCGGTTCCCGTACGCGGGCTGCGGTTGCACTCCGAGCCGCGCCGGTTGGCGTTCCTGATCGCCGTCGGGATCGGCCTGCACAACTTCGCCGAAGGACTGGCCATCGGGCAGGCGGCGGCCAGCAAGGAGATCTCGCTCGCCGTACTCCTGATCATCGGCTTCGGTCTGCACAACGCCACCGAGGGGTTCGGCATCGTCGGACCGCTGGCCGCAGAGGCCGAGCGGCCGAGCTGGCCGTTCCTGATCCTGCTCGGGCTGATCGGTGGCGGCCCGACCTTCGTCGGCACGGTGGTGGGCCAGGCCTGGGTCAGTGATGCGCTGGCCACCGTCTTCCTCACCCTGGCCGCCGGCTCGATCCTCTACGTGGTGATCGCCATGCTTGGGGTGTGCGCCAAGTCGGGGCGCCGCGAGCTGATGATGTGGGGGATCCTGCTCGGCGCCATCGTGGGCTTCGCCACCGACCTCGTCGTGACGGCCGCCGGCGCCTGAGCACTCAGCGGTCGCAGCCGCCCTCCTTGTCGGGGCGGGACATCGGCCGGGCGACGTCCTCGACGCCCTTGTACGCGTACGGATCCTCGCCGGCGACGAGCACGATGTCGCGGTAGTCGGCGATGGCCATGTGCTCGTCGTCGACCGGCCGGCGCCACGGCAGCAAGGACTCCGCGCTCATGTAGTGGTTGGCGAGCGCCCGGCGATATCCGTGCCGGCCGGAGTTCTGCAGGGACCGGTGCAGCAGGTAACCGTTGAAGAACACTGCGGTCCCGGCCGGGATCTCGACCGGCAACGACTGGTCGGGGGAGTAGGGGAAGTCGTAGGCCTCGATGCTGCAGTCGAAGCGCGGATCGTCCTGGTCCCGCGCCGGGTAGAGCACGCCGCGGCGGTGCGAGCCGGGCAGCACCCACAGGCAGCCGTTCTCGATCGTCGCATCGTCCAGGGCGATCCAGACGCCCGTCAACGAGCGGTCCCGGGTCGGGATGAAGTATTCGTCCTGGTGCCAGGCCTGGCCCGGCTTGCCCTCGGACTTGATGAACAGCATCGACTGCATGGCCTTGACGTTGGGCCCGATCACCGCGACGAGGCAGTCGACGATGCGTGGGTTGGTCAGCGCCCGCAGGGCGACCTCGGACACCTTGTGCGGGTAGTGGATGCACAGGAACCGCCGCAGCAGCTCCTCGTCGGTCTCCTGCTCGGTCGCCGCTGAGCCGGCGACCTCCCCCAGCTCGCCGCGGCACAGCCGAAGCGCCTCGGCGTTGACCTCGGCGACCTCAACCGGGCTCAGCGCACCGCCGAGTAGCGCGAAGCCCTGCTCGCGATAGTGCTCGGCGAACGACGGGCCCGCTGCCTCAAACAGCGGGATGCCGGCGCTGGTGGACGAGCCGAGCGAGAGCGTGGTCACGGGCGGGTCCTTTCCGCAGGTCGAGGTCTCCTGCCCAGGTTGCCGACCCGCCCGGCCGGTGCCAATGTCGGCGTCGCGCCGGTTAATATCCAAAAGTGACATCGCGAGCTCCTTCCGTACGGCCGACCGGCCTGGTGCAGGTCGCGGACTACCGGCCGGGGGACACCTTCGGGCCGCGCCGCCTCGTCGACTACGAGTTCGTCTGGATACTCAGCGGATCGGCCGTCTGGACCGTCCAGGACGGCGGCCCCGCGACCGACCACGCGCTGAGGCCGGGCAGCCTCTCGCTGGCTCGAGCCGGCGCTGTCGATTCCTACCAGTGGGACGAGCGGCAGCCGTCCAGGCACGCGTACGTGCACTTCCGCATCACGGATTGCGGCGAGCTGCCGGAGGAGTCCGAGTGGCCGGCAGTCCGCATCCTGTCGGGCAGCCCGATTCTCGAAGGGATCTGCGGATATCTGCTCGAGCTGGCCGGACAGCAGTCGCAGCAGGCGCGCAGCCGCAGCGACCAGGTCCTGGGACTGCTGCTGGACGTGTTCGTCACCGGACCGCTGCACGAGCCGTTCACCGGGCTCACGCCGCACCTCGCCGCGGTCGCGGAGTACGTCCGCACCAGGTGGGGAAGCGACGGGTTGCGCATCATCGGCGTCGACGAGCTGTGCACGGCCGGCAATCTCTCGGCCGGTCACCTGTTCCGGCTCTTCCGCCAGCACTACGGGTGCGGACCGGCGCGGGCGCTGGAGCTGGTACGGCTGGCCCGAGCGGCCACCTCGCTGCAGCGCAGCAACGCGACCATCGCCGAGGTCGCCCGGTTGACCGGATTCGCGAACCCCTATCACTTCTCCCGCCGCTTCAGCGCGGTCTACGGGATCCCACCCGGCGCGTTCCGTGCCCTGACGGCGAGCCCCGACCCGCTCAGGCCGGTACGGGAGGCGGGGCTCCTGCCGATGGCACACGTGCTGCTCCATCAGGCCTGAGCGCTCGGCGCGCCGGTCAGCTCGACGGCCGGGTGGCGCCCGTCTCGTACGCGAGGATGACCGCTTGGACCCGGTCGCGCAGGCCCAGCTTGCTGAGAATGCGGCTGACATGGGTCTTCGCCGTCGCCTCGGACAGCACGAGCTGGCCGGCGATCTCGGCATTGCTCAAACCCGAGGCGATGAGCAGGAACACCTCTCGTTCGCGCTCGGTCAATGCGTCCAGGGCATCAGGGGCATCGCCCGGACCAGCCGGGACGGCGAGCTGGTGCGC